>VBHV01000158.1 GCA_005881995.1 Chloroflexota bacterium
TCGGCGTGTTCGCCGTCGTCAGCGGAATCACCGCTGTGGCGGCTGCTGTGCGCAGCCACGGCGAGCAGGGATGGGGATTGCTCCTCTTCGAGGGCATCCTGGGCATCGCGGCGGGCGGCGTGGCCCTGATCTGGCCGGGCATCACGGCTCTCGCCTTCCTCTTCCTGATCGCGGCCTGGGCGATCCTGACCGGCATCCTGGAACTGGTGGCGCCGCTGGCCTTCCCGATGAGCTTTGGGCGCGGGCTGCTGATGGCGCTGGCCGGTATTGTCTCGATCGTCTTCGGCATCCTTATCGCCGCCCAACCGGCTGCCGGGCTGCTCACCGTGGTCTGGTTGATCGGCATCTACGCGATCGTGTTCGGGATCATGTACATCGTGGTGTACTTCGAATCTCGCTCAGTGGCCTCGAGCCTGGCCTGAACCGAAAGGCATCCCTTCGGTGCTCTCCTACCTGAGGTCTCCCTACATGGGGCAGATCGCGGGTGGGGGATCACGGTTCTCTTGAGAAGAACCGGTGGAACAAGGAGAGGAACTCACCATGCAGCAGGATGGCCGAGACGAAGATCGACAGGGGCAGACGCCTTCAATGGCTGAAGGCCCCGGTCAGGCAGCAAAAGGCGCGCCAGAAATCCATCAGCGCCGTAGGAAAATAGTCGGGTGCCTGCTCCAGGTGTACGTGCTGCAGCTACTGCTGTTTGGACTGCTGGCCTTCTTCGTCCACCTTCATCCCATCCTGCCGCTCGACGTCGCGATTACCCACTCCTTTCAACAGAACCAGGCTCCCTGGCTGCGCATCACGATGCTCGTTGTCAGCTACCCGGGGAGTTCGTTCCTGCTGCCCGCCCTCTTACTGCTGACGGTGGTGGCGTTCTGGGCGCTGGGCGATCGTTTAGAAGCGATGTTTGCCGCAGGGCTTTCGGCCTGCAGCTTGCTCCTCAACCTCCTGCTGAAGGTCCAGGTTAGCCGACCCCGTCCAACGTCGAGTCTCGTGCATATCATTCAGACTGCTGTGGGGTACAGCTTCCCCAGCGGCCATGTGATGGCCTACATCGCCTACTGGGGGCTGCTCTTCGCCTTCGGCGTCATCCTCTTCCAGGGCAAGCACTGGTGGCGCACCGCTCTTTTGATCATCTCGGCGGCGTTCGTGGTGCTGATCGGTTTCTCGCGCGTGTACCTGGGAGACCACTGGGCCAGCGATGTCATCGGTGCCTACCTGATCGGCGAGACCCTGTTAGGCTTTGCCGTGGGTCTCTATCTTCCCCTGAAAGAGCGGGGTGTGCTGGAGACGCCAGGGGCGCGTGCCCGCATGCAGAAAAAGAAGGCGTTGCGGTCATTTCCGACGAAGGGATGGTTTTAAATGTCTGCCAATACTACTGATACCACACGCGGGAAGGCATCGACTGATGCCTTCCCCGCTGGCCGCGGCCAGCGGAGGAAATTGATTACTGCATTGACGGTGCTGGCGTTTCTCGCCATCATAGCGGTTGCATTGTACGCGGTCTCGTTGATCACAGGGGCAGTCATTCTCCTGCTCGTTTCCGCACTGCTCGCCTACATCAACTACCCACTTGTGCGGTTCTTCCAACGCCGCCTGCGACGCTCTCTGGCAATCAGCGCTGCCTATCTGCTGGTAGCAGTTGTCCTGGCTGGAGTGATGTTTATCGTGACCTCCGCCCTCATCCGGCAGTCAACCTCGCTGGCGCAGTCGATCCAATTCCTGTTGAGCCCGGCTGGAGCGCATCAGATTCAACCGTTGATTGACTTGCTGGGAAAGCTTGGCATTACTAATGACCAGGTTGCCCAGTTCAAGAACCAGCTGCTTTCTCAAGTGTTGGCCGCTCTCTCAGGGCTGTTTCCCTTCCTGAGCGGGCTGTTCACCAACATCATCAACCTCGTCGTCGTGGTCACGCTCAGTGTCTACTTTGTCGTTGATGGCCCACGCGTCATTGGCTGGCTCCGCCTCAAAACGCCGGTAAACCGTAGAGACACCATTAACTTTCTGTTGCACGCCCTCGATCAGAGCCTGGGTGGATACATTCGGGGAAATTTGCTGATTGGGCTCATAGGAGCATTGGCTACCGGTGCTGGGCTGGCGCTGCTGCACGTCCCATACGCGGCTTTGCTGGGAACGCTCTTCTTTTTCCTCTACTTTGTCCCGGTGATTGGTGCCTACGTGACAGGGTGCTGTGTATCCTGGCGGCTCTTCCCCAGGGGTGGGTGGTGACGCTCATCGTGGCTGTGTATATCACGCTGCTCCAGGCGATTGTCATCGGGCAGATCCTTTCGCCACGCATCTTCAGCAAAACAGTCGGGGTCCATCCCATCGTGGCCCTGTTCGCGCTCTTCGCCGGCGGAGAACTCTTCGGATTGCTTGGGGGGTTGCTCGCTGTACCTGTCGCTGGGGTTCTCCAGCAGATCATCGTAGCAATCTGGCACAGGTGGAAAAATGAGCATCCGGAACAATTCCCACCAGAAGCGTTGCCTGTTCAGCATTCAGGGCCGTTGCCTGGCCAGCTAACCACCTCAGGAGATGCACCCACCACTGGCGTCAGGTCCTGACAATGTGCTGAGGCAGCCGGTAGGGAAGCACTGCTACCGTCAGGCTTCTGCTTTGGAGGCGTTCCGTCTATGGGTACAAATGCACTGATACAACCGTCGCATAAGAAGCCATCACCAGGGAGGACGATCGTCGTCGTCTTGCTGGCAGCGCATGGCCTCTTCCTGATCATCATTGGCCTGATCGCTTTCTTCGGCGGCTTCGTGGGTGTCTATGAGGTCTTTTCCTTCCTCTGTGCTCAGGGATTGCTGACGTGTCAGCGCTGGGCATTCTGGCTGACGATCGCCCTGGAGGTCATCAATCTGCTGGGAGGGTGGGGCGCGCTGGCGCTGCGGCTGTTCACCCCGTGGCCTATCGCTTTGAGCATGGGTGTTGCAGGGGGCATCCTCCTCTACGTGCTGATAGTGATCGGCCCTCGCACCTTTTCCCGCTGAGCAAAAGTTTCACGACTCTTCTCACGCTTTTCCCCACGCGCTGCAAGTAAGCTGTCAATGTACTCGAGCGCCGCAGAACAGAGCGAACTCTGTTCCATTTGTGATCACCTGGTCGAATGCTCAGCAGTACGCAGGGCACATTGGTGCAGGTACCCGTCCCGGTCCATGAGCACGGTTCCCAGGATTGAGACCTGCGCTTGCACCCTCATCTATATCGTTTGAACAAGAACAAGGAGAAACATTCCATGGCAAACATCTTCGAAACCGCGCGCGCCAAACACGCGTACAACAAGTACCTCAAGGGACTGGAGTCCGTGGAAGGGCTGATCGAGACCCTCAGCGGCCCCGGCCCCTTCACCATCTTCATTCCCACCGATGCCGCTTTTGATCGCCTGTCCGACGACCAGCAGGCCGACCTGTTCGCTGACCCTGGCAAACTGGCGAAAGTGCTCAAGTACCACATCGTGCCGGGCTACTTTACGGCCGACGACCTGCTCGATCGCCTCTTCCTCAAAACCCTCGAGGGGCAGCGGCTTCGCGTGTGGTCGGACATTTCGGAGGTCCCGCTGGGGGAGGAAGAATCCGATATCGATGGAGACGCGCTGAGCTATATCTCCAGAGATACCGTGACCACCTCTATCCGGGAAAGCATCAAGATCAACGGTGGTCATGTCATCGAGGCCAACGTGATCGCGGACAATGGCATCCTGCACGTCATCGACAGGGTACTCGTTCCGCAATTCACTATGCTCTAAAACCGCGTAGCGCACCGTTCGTTCCGGGCTGCGCAGCTCGGCCCAGGCCGGCATACTACCCGGAACGAACGATTCGCCGCGACTTCTCAAGCAGTGAGAGATCATGGGGCCGTATCGAAGCGGCCACCTGGGCGAGGACCGGCTCTTCGAGGGGGAGGGTCTGCCTGAGCCGACCGCGGACCCGCTTCCCTTCCTGCGGGCGTTCTACGAGCCATTAATGCAGCGGGTGAAGCCGGGCGATGTCTTCACCATCACCTTCCGGGTGCAGCGCCCCTAACTATTGGCTGTGCGGCTCTGCTGACAGTTGGAGCAACGGGAAATGTGGCTCACATGACTTCGTGCCTGGTCGCTTCGCCCCACTCATCCAGGAAAAATACATCTCGCAGAGGGTCGCGCATGGAAGAAGCCTTGCTTCACGAGTTATTCGCGGCTAGCCAGCCGGAGGAAAAAGACGCCATCGTCGCCGAGACGATCCTGAGCGCGTTTCCCGAAGAAATCGCGCTCATTGCCCGGTGCTGCTGCCTGTTTCATTGGTTTGACGAGGCCATCGTAGAAGCATTTGCAAAGCTCTACGGGTTCTGTCCTCGCCGCTTCTCCAGCCATTTCTTAACGCTTGCCTCTTTGCCTTGCTGGCCTGGTTTGTAGTATTTCTTGCCTTGCAGACTTTCGGGCAGGTATTCCTGCACTTTTGTGGCAGGAGGGCGCTCATGATCATCGATCTGCATGTCTTTGTAGTAGTCATGAGCGTATTTGTAATCCTTGCCGTAGTCCAGGTCTTTCATCAACTGCGTGGGCGCGTTGCGAATTTGCAGAGGAACGGGGTCGTTGCGGGTTTTCTGTACATCTTCCTGCACACGGCTGTAGGCTTCGTATAAGGCATTGCTCTTCGGCGCGGTTGCCAAGTAAACCACTGCCTGAGCAAGTGCAAGATTGGCTTCTGGCAGGCCCACGAAATGCACTGCCTGTTGTGCGGCTACACAAACAACTAATGCTTGAGAATCCGCCATCCCGATGTCTTCAGAGGCGAAGCGGATGAGGCGGCGCACAATATATAAGGGGTCTTCACCTGCTTCAAGCATTCTTCCCAACCAATATAAACTAGCATCAGGATCAGAACCTCGCAGTGCCTTATGCAACGCTGAGATCGTATCATAATGCTGATCCCCACCCTTATCGTACAGCAAAGCCCTATGCTGCATCACATCCTCAACCGTAGCCAGCG
>VBHV01000231.1:0-12049 GCA_005881995.1 Chloroflexota bacterium
CCTTTTCGGCGGGAACAATACACAATCCACTCAACAAGTAAAAGCGCCGCCCGATAAACAAATCTATATCGCTCCTCTAGCTGGTATTTCCGACATCTCTACATTTGACCCCGCCCTTGCGAATGATCCCTCATCGATTGCTGCGATCCAGATGGTCTTCACCGGCCTGGTACAACTTGATGATAAAGCAAATGTGCAGCCGCAGCTGGCGAAAACCTGGAATGTGAGTCCTGATGGGTTAACCTGGACGTTTCATCTCAAGCCGCATTTGATGTTCAGCGACGGAACGCCTCTGACCTCGGCAGATGTCGCCTACAGCATCGACCGGGCATTGCAACCCGCTACCAAATCGACGGTGGCGCCGATCTACCTCGACCTCATACGCGACTCCGATAAGCTGCTCGCGGGAACGATTTCCTCGCTTATCAATGACAGCCTGCTTACTCCCGATGCTAACACGCTCGTTGTTCAGATTAGAAAGAAGGCGGCCTACTTCCTGTCAATGCTGACCTATCCTTGCGCTTATGTTGTGGAGAAACGGCTGGTTCAAGAGTCAGGGACAAGCTTCACTGACCACCTGACATTCGGCGGCGGAGCGGGGCCTTTTCGCGTAACACAATACATTCACGGCAAGGAAATAGATTTCGCGCCCAATCCAAATTACTACGATACACAGCCACAGTTGAAAAAGGTGGTCTTCCCTTTCTATCCACAGGAGGCAGCCGCGTACTCGGCATATCAGGCAGGCAGTGTCGATGCTACCGGAGTGCCGGTGGTAACATTTGCTAGCGATAAACAACGGCCTGATTTCCACTTTGTGCCGCAGTTGTGGACGAACTACTACACCATGAACTACCTGGTCAAGCCATTCGACAACATTTCGATACGCCAGGCATTCGCCCTCGCCATCGACAAAACCGCTATTAGCAATACGGTCTGGCATGGGACCGTCCTTCCCTCCAACCATATCATTCCCCAGAGTATGCCCGGCTATACTCCGAACCTCTCTGGCCCTGATGGGACACAAAGTCTGACGGGGAACGCGCAATCGGCGAAAAACCTGCTCATGAAAGGCATGCAGGCCGAAGGATGGTCGAGTATTTCACAGATGCCCTCCATCACTTTGACCTATGCCCACGGCGTGAGCAGTTTTGATCAGGAAGTGAAATCCATGATCACTATGTGGAAGGATGCACTTGGCGTCACTGTGAAGGCCGACCCAGTTGATTATACAACCCTGCTCGACAGAGTAACCGCAGCGACGAACAATGCGCAAGGATTGCAAATGTGGGGATTGACGTGGGCCGCGGAGTATCCCGATCCTCAGGATTGGCTGACGCGACAGTTTGATGCAGGTGTGCCGAACAATAATATGAACTATGGACAAAACTTCACCAACGATGCCGCGCTCCAGCAAAAAACTCAGCAGCAGTTGGAGGCAGCCGATGCTGATTTTCACGCGCAAGAGCGGCTCCAATCCTACCAGAAGGCTGAACAACAGCTAGTAAACGATGTGGCCTGGTTGCCCATGGAACAGGGGGCGCAGGTCTACTTGCTCAAGCCTTATGTTATAGGCCTGGTCGTTAATCCCCAGGGCTTCGTCCCGCCTGACGACTGGGCTAACATCTACGTTGTACAGCATTGAGCCGCTCTCCTCTTTCGAGCAATAAAAAGACGCGATAGTCCCCTGTGAGATTTACAAACACCCTTACGTAGTACAAGTATGCCACCGTTTGCAACCTGGCGTGCATGCAGGCGGTTCAGGGCTGTAAGGCGATGCAGCATCGGTGAAAGTCCGTAGAAGCTCCCGCGTTCACGCGAGGAGAATCGTCACCTGTACCCTACCATGTTTCATGGCTCTTGTAGGTGTGCGTCTTCGTGCAAGCACCCGCGCCTGAAAACCAAAGCCTGTACATGGCGACCTGGCACTGACAAGCGCGGAGCGGAATCAGGCCAGGCCGCTTATTCCACGCGCGACAGGCTCTGTGAAAGGAGGGGTTTAGACAAGCTGGCTTATGCCATACCTTATTCTTTGAGAAGAAGCGAGGGAGTGACGTCCTCAGTGGCAGTGCAGCCAGTGTTCCACACGCCATTGACTAGCAGTATCTCTCATTTGCGAGAGGGAGAAACGTCACAGTAATTGTTGTCTTGAGACATTTCTAAGGAGAGAAGTTTCACATGCGACCAAGCAAGAAACTCAAAGCAGGGTTCCTTCCAACCCTCCTGGCCCTGGTGGCTATGCTCGTCGTTGCCTGCGGCGGCGGCGGGACTACTACGGGCACCACCCCGACGTCGGCGACACATACGAAAGCGGCGCAGTCCCAGCAGGTACTTATCAGCGCCGCCGAGGTCGGAACATCCGATATTTTGTCATTCGACCCCGCGCTGGCGCCGGATGCGTTTTCATCCGCTGCTATCGACATGGTCTTCACCGGCATGTTGCAGTTGAATAACAAGCTCGAGGTGGAATGCGTCCTCTGCTCGACCTACAGCGTCGGCAGCGATGGCGTCACCTGGACATTCAATCTGAAACCGAACCTGAAGTTCAGCGACGGCACACCGCTAACTGCTCAAGACGTGGTCTACAGCATGGACCGCGCCCTCGATCCAAAGACCCAGTCCGGCACCGCGCCGTACTACATGCGCTACATCAAAGACGCCACCGCGCGTAATGGCGGCACCGTCAAGTCCCTTATCGGCGATAGCCTGGTAGCCGTCGATAACAATACCGTCAAGGTAGTCGCGGCCAGCCCGGTCGCCTTCTTCCTGGAATCGCTGGTCTATCCGACCTCGTGGGTAGTCGAGAAGAGCGTTGTCACGAAGTGGGGCAAAGCCTGGACCGACCACCTGGCCGACAATGGCGGTCAGGGCGGCGCCGGCCCCTTCAAGGTGTTGGAGTACACGCACAATAAGCAAATCGTCTTCGTGCCAAACCCCAACTACTTTGGCACGCCTCCGCAACTGGCAAAGGTGGTCTACCCCTTCTACAAGTCATTCGACACCGGTTACCAGGTATATCAGGTCAACGGCCTCGACTCGACGGGTATACCGACC
Source organism: Chloroflexota bacterium (assembly GCA_005881995.1). The sequence continues at coordinate 3,055 of VBHV01000231.1, forward strand.
TCCCACCTGGACACCGACCGCCATCGCGCCGACTTCATTAATGCCCCGTTCCTGGCGATCAACTACTACACGATGAACTACTTGCAGAAGCCCTTCGATGTCACCTCCTGCCGCCAGGCCTTCGCGCTGGCCATCAACAAGGACGTGATCGTCAAGAGTGTCTGGAAGAATTCCTTCAAAGCCACCAACCACATCGTTCCAGAGGGACAGTACGGCTATAACCCGAATCTGAAAGGCCCGGATGGGACGACCAGCACGGCAGGCAATCAGACAGCGGCGCAAAATGATCTCAAAGCGTGCGAACAGGCCCAGGGATATGCGAGCGCGGCGAACTTCCCGCCCGTCACGCTGACCTACTCCAGCGCCGGCGCACAGGACGTCAGAAATGAAGTCGCGGCCATGCAGCAGATGTGGCAGAACGTGCTGGGCATCAGTGTCAAGACCGACGACATCGACATCAACAAGCTGTTCTCCGATGAAGGCCTGGGGTCGAACAACCCCTTGCAGTTCTACACCGGACCCGCGTGGTTGGCCGACTACCCCGATCCGCAGGACTGGACGACTCTCCAGTTCGACAAGGGCGCCAGCCAGAACGGCATGAGCTTCGGTCAGAATCATGGCCCCGATGCCGCGGCGCAGCAAATGGTACAGCAGCAGATGGAAGCGGCTGATAAGATCACCGATAAAACGCAGCGCGAAATGGCCTACTGGAACATCGAGCAGCAGCTAGTAAACTACGTCGCCTGGTTCCCGATGGAACAGCAGGAAATCAACATACTGCAAAAGCCCTGTGTTCAGGGTGTGGTGCAGAACGCCATGGCCGTGCTTCCTCCTGAGGACTGGGCCAACATCTACATCTCAACCGACCAGCCTTGCGCCAAGTTATCCTAGCGTAAGCGGCTTGCCGCGCATGTAGAACGCTCAAAAGCATTCTTGCATGCGTGGAGAATGGGGGACAGCAATCTCTTAATTGCTGTCCCCCATTCTCATGAATACAATAAAAAACGCAACCACCCTTATGCAGTGCTTGACAAGCGTGAGAGCGTCAAATACAATATCATTAAGTCCATCCCCGTACATAGTGTCTGCCTTCAAGTAAGGACGAGAACATGCTATGAAGAAGCGTGCCAGTTCAAGGATGTTCTCCACGACAAGGCGCTAATTATGAGAAATGTACCATGAGTAAGAGAAAACTATCGAAGTATTCTCTGATATCACTACAAGCGCAACTAAGAGAGTAGAGGGTACAGTATGGTTCAATTCTTAGTCAAGAGGTTCATCGGTCTGATCTTCGTCATTATCGGTGTAACCTTCATCACCTTCATCTTAGGGTATTTCGCTCCCGGAGATCCGATACGTGAACTGCTGGGCAACCACGTAACCCCCCAGGTTTACAACAATCTCAAAGAGGCCTACGGGCTGAATCTCCCCTGGTACCAGCAGTACTGGAATTTCCTCTCCCACCTGTTCAGGTTAGACTTCGGCTTTTCGTTCCACCAGCAAAACTACCCCGTCTGGAATATCCTCAGAGACGGCGTACCAGTTTCAACTGAACTCGCATTCTGGGCGCTGCTCATCCAGCTACTGGTAGGCATTCCCGTAGGTATCATCTCCGCGCTCAAAGCCAATACCTGGGTCGATACCGTCAATATGGGTACCATGCTGGTTCTATTCGCGCTGCCATCGTTCGTCCTGGCTATCTTCGCGCAGGTGCTTATTGTGAACCTCGATAATGCAACCAGCGGATCCTGGCCCGTCGCGGCTGCCGGAAACTGGAATGTCGGGCAATATGGTTGGAATGAAATCCAGATCAAGCTCGCTCCGATCCTGGTGTTCGCGGCTGTTGGTACGGCGCTCTTTGCTCGCCTGGCACGCACCAGTATGCTTGAGGTGCTGCGCCAGGACTATGTACGCACGGCGCGCGCCAAAGGCATGCGCGAGCGCTCTGTGGTTTACCGCCACGCGTTCCGTAATGCAATGATCCCGCTGGTCACAGTTTTTGGCCTCTCCATCGGCCTGCTGGTAACCGGCGCATTCTTCATCGAGCAGATTTTCAACATTCCCGGTATCGGCCAGCAAACCATCACCTCCATCAATAACCGGGATTACCCCGTTACTCAGGCAACGACAGTGTTGTTGGCGGTAGCGGTGGTCGTGGGAAACCTGATCTCAGACGTCCTCTATAGCATCGTAGACCCACGCATCAAGGCCGAATAGGAGGCAAGTATTAGAAATGGATACGAAAGATCAAGACGAACTTGCCTCTCCGGGGGTAATGTCTCCAGACACCACTCTATCACCGCTAACTATCGAAAAAGAAATAACGGACAACGGCACCGTCCAGGTGATCGGGCCGGACCAGGAGCAGGTTCCTGTCGGAGTGAAGCCCAAAAAAACCCTGACGCCTTTCCAGGAATCGTTACGGCGCTTGCGGCGTGATAAACGCGCCATGGTCAGCCTTGGGGTGATTATCTTCTTCATCTTGCTCCCCATTATCGGTCCTCTCATCTACCAGCACATTGGCGGCACCTACAACAGCGCCTTCCAAGGCTCTATCGGACCTGCGGTGTACCACAACCCATTCCATGGGCAGGGACTGCTCGTCTCGATCTCGGTTGCCCTGCTGGTGGAAGTGGTCGATATTCTGCTGGGCATCACAGTGGGGGTGCTGGCAGGTTTCTACGGCGGTTGGATCGACCAGCTCCTGGCGCGTTTCACCGATATTATGTTCGCCTTTCCCGGCCTGCTGTTTGCCATCCTGCTCACAGGTATCTTTGGCACACAGGCTGATACTGCATTCAGCAATATCCCCATTATCGGGCCTAATGGAAAAGCGCGTCTCCTGCTGCTTTCGCTGGCCCTGGCTTTCACTGCCTGGCCGCTGATGGCGCGCTATGTGCGTGGGCAAACGCTGCAGCTCAAGGAACAGCAATTTATCGAGGCGGCCCGCACTTCCGGCACCAGTGATTTGAAAATCATCACCCGCCATATCATTCCGAACCTGTTTAGCATTGTGGTGGTCGCCTCTACACTGAACATTTCTGGCACCATCATCGGCGAGGCCGGATTGAGCCTGCTTGGCCTCGGCGTACAGCCGCCGGGTTCCAGTATTGGCTTGATGATTTCGGATGCATCATCCGGGGGCAACCTCCAGGTACACCCATGGGAGGTACTGCTGCCCTCCATCGTGCTGACCATCATTGTGCTGGCGTTCTCATTCCTGGGCGATGGCCTGCGCGACGCCTTTGACCCTCGATCGAAAGATTAGTCCTTACAGCCTGCCTGACAGCGAAGCTGTAGCACGCAGTGCGTTGGCAGGTTGGTTTAAGACAGAGTCCTTACAGCCTGCCTGACAGCGAAGCTGTAGCACGCGGAATAAGAGAAGCAGCGTTGGCAGGTTGGTTTGAGACAAGTGAGCGGAGTGACGATAATGACAGAAAATCTACTTGAGGTCAGTAACCTCAAGACCTACTTTTTCACGCGTGGCGGGGTGGTCAAGGCTGTTGATGATGTCTCGTTTGTCATCAAGCCAGGTGAGACGTTAGGTGTGGTGGGAGAAAGCGGCTGTGGCAAAAGTGTCACCGCGCTCTCTATCATGCGGCTGGTAGCGAATCCGCCAGGCAAAATTGTTGGCGGCGAAATCAACTTTAACGGCGAGAACATTTTAGAGAAGAACCAGGAAGAGCTTACTGAGCTACGCGGCAGTAAAATCTCGATGATCTTCCAGGATCCGATGACCTCACTGAATCCCGTGTTTAACGTTGGCTTTCAGATTGCGGAGACGGTGTCCAGGCACCGCAAAGATGTAAGCAAAGACCAGGCATGGAAACGCGCCGTCGAAATGCTCGATCTTGTGCGCATTCCCGACGCCAAGCGGCGCGCCAAAAACTACCCACATGAGTTTAGCGGAGGTATGCGCCAGCGTGTCATGATCGCCATTGCCCTGGCATGCAACCCCAAACTGCTGATTGCTGACGAGCCGACTACTGCGCTCGATGTGACAATCCAGGCGCAAATTCTGGAACTGATGAAGGGCCTTTCAAAAGAGTTTGATACGGCAGTAATGTTGATTACCCATGATCTGGGTGTGGTGGCAGGCACGTGTGAGTTTGTGAATGTGATGTACGCGGGACATGTAGTCGAATCAGGACCTGTCGGTCAGATTTTCGCGACACCCGCTCACCCGTACACGGTGGGGCTGCTGCACTCTATTCCGCGCTTAGATGATCAACGCGGCGTGAAACTGACGCCGATTGGCGGACAACCACCCGATCTGCTGAACCCGCCTGTGGGTTGTCCCTACGCTCCCCGTTGCCCCAAGGTGCAGAGTAAATGCCAAATGAAAGCGGCTGCGGTGGAAACAGACAGTACCACGCTGGTCGATGTCAAAGGTCTGAAAGTCCATTTTCCCATTAAAGGGGGCCTCCTGAATCGTACGGTAGCGCATGTCAAGGCGGTCGATGGCGTTGACCTCTTTATTCGCCGCGGTGAGACGCTAGGCCTGGTAGGAGAAAGTGGCTGTGGCAAATCTACGACGGGGCGCGCAGTCTTACAGCTCATTAAACCAACGGCAGGCACTGTCAAGCTTGATGGCGTAGAATTGACAACGCTTTCCCCTAACGACATACGCCTGAAACGTGCCGAAATGCAGATGGTTTTCCAGGACCCCTATGGCTCGCTCAATCCACGTTTCACGATTGGGCAAATAGTCGCGGAGCCGCTGGAAAATTTTAACCGGGGCACCCCGAAGGAGATTAAGGATGAGGTAGCGCACATGTTGGAAGTGGTCGGCCTCAACCCTTTCTTTATGAACCGCTTCGCGCACGAGTTTAGCGGCGGTCAACGCCAGCGTATCGGTATCGCGCGCGCCCTGGCGCTGCGTCCATCGTTTATTGTAGCTGACGAGCCGGTATCCGCGTTGGACGTATCGATTCAAGCGCAGGTGCTCAACCTGCTGGAGGAATTACAGGAAGATTTTGGTCTGACCTACCTGTTTGTCGCGCACAATCTCTCGGTCGTGAAGCATATCAGCGATCGCGTGGCCGTGATGTACCTGGGGCGCGTGGCTGAACTGGCTATCAGTGAGGACCTGTACGATGCTCCCCAGCACCCATACACGCAGGCGCTGCTCTCGGCTATCCCGGTGCCCGATCCTGAAAAAGAGTTAAAACGTAAACGCATCATCCTGGAAGGTGATGTACCTAGTCCTGTGAATCCGCCTTCGGGCTGCAACTTCCATCCCCGCTGCTGGAAGGCGCAGGACATTTGCCGCGAAGTTATCCCACCATTGGAGGAGAAGCAGCCTAATCATTACGCGGCCTGTCACTTCCCAGGGTAGTGTCAGTCCGGATTTTGTTCGAAACGCTTCATGCGAGACAGTAAACGGATGCGCGCCACTAAATGGCGCGCATCGTATGGTTTCACAACGTAATCATCGGCCCCTGCATCAAATCCCGCTACTTTATCCTGCAGTGTGGCATGAGAGGTCAACAGCATAACAGGGAGAAAGCGCAGAGATGGGGTAAGTCGTACAAAGCGGCAGAGTTCAAGCCCGCTTTCCTGGCCAATGCGGACTTCGCTAATCAGCATATCAGGAAGGGAATCGGCAAGGCGCTGTTTTGCTTCCGCCAGTGATGTAGCGTTACGTAGGACGAAGCCTTCGCCCAGAGCCTGCTGTATCCTGTAACAGGCCCCCGGATCACTATCTACCAGAAGAATGTATAACTTGCGAAATTGCTGCAATCCGTACACTGCTCACCGTCGACGCTTTACTCTCGCTCGGCCTGTGTCTGCACCAGGTGATCCATGCGTCTCTGACGGTCCGCCGGAGTGAGGCGCAATACTCGTTCAATGGCGGCATTCAAGGCACTTGGCTTAAATGGTTTGGTGAGGTAATCATCAACACCGGAGAGCAAGCCCGTCATCTGATCCTGTTCGCGGGTCATGGCGCTCAGAATGATTAACGGGATATTCATAGTGCGCGCATCGCCACGCAAACAACGCACCAGTTGATATCCATCCATGCGCGGCATTTTCACGTCGATAATCACGCAATCGGGCTGCTCGGCATAGACACGCTCCAGGCCCTGTACGCCATCATAGGCGACGACAACATTGTATGCCCCCTGCAGGTTCACGGCATATTTGATGAGCTCTACAATGGTTGGATTATCGTCGATCACCAGGACTTTTTTCATTGGCTCTCCGCACCGATAGGTCGTCTCTTTCAACATACTACTTTCCAAAGAACCTGTCGCCTTTCTGAATTGTAACACAGTTCTTTTCAACTGCCAACTAATACGCCCTGGCAGGCTTGCAGTACTATTTACAGACTACCTACAGACTAACTGAAGACTACCTGCACTCTATCTGTGGGCCTACTACCTAAACGCCTGCCAGGATAAACCTTACGTTCTCATTATCGGCAGATGTTCACTTTTTCACTAGAGCTTTTCTTAGACAACGGCGCCTTGTATGTTACAATACAAGTATCTATACTTACATTCTACTCACGTCAGAAACATATACGGAGATGTTGCTATGCCAGCTAGAACAGCCCTGGACCGCTATTCAAGACAGACGTTATTCAAGCCCATTGGAAAAGAGGGGCAGGAACGGCTGCGAACTGCATCTGTAGCCATTATTGGATGTGGCGCGCTGGGCAGTTCGCTTGCCAATAATCTTTGCAGAGCTGGCATTGGGCGCCTGGTGATCGCGGACCGTGATTACATCGAGATCAATAACCTGCAGCGCCAGATTCTCTTCGATGAGGATGATATCGCGCGCAGGCTTCCCAAAGCAGTGGCTGCGGCAGACAAACTACGCCGCATCAATAGTGATACGACCATCGAAGCGCTGGTAGAAGATATCAACGCCGATGGGATTGAGTCCCTGGTACAAGATGTTGAGCTGGTGCTAGACGCGACCGACAACTTTGAGACCCGCTACCTGCTCAATGATGTGTGCATAAAATTCGCGCGCCCCTGGATTTATAGCGGCGTGATTGCTTCCTATGGGGTGACGATGAATATTCTTCCAGGTGATACACCCTGCCTGCGCTGCATTTTTCCCGAAATGCCCGCGCCGGGTACAACCGCGACCTGTGATACGGCTGGTATCTTGAATGGAATCGTGGCCGCCATCGCCGGTATCGCTTCGACCGAAGCGCTCAAGCTGCTGCTGCGTAGCGAGCAAGTCAGCCGCGCTATGTTCTGGATGGATGTGTGGGAGAATACAAGCGAACGCATCGAGCTACCGCGCCAGCCAGATTGCCCCACCTGCGGTCAGCATTCCTATGAATTTCTCGATGCGTTGAGCGGCACGAACAGTACCAGTCTGTGCGGGCGCAATGCTGTACAGGTACGCGGCAGCAGGAAGGGAGATAGAGTTAATTTCCCAGTCCTGGCTGAACGTCTGAGTTCTGTGGGGCAGGTCTCTTATAATGCCTACCTGCTGCGTTTCCTCGTTGACGAATACGAGCTGACGGTATTTCCCGATGCACGCGCCATCATCAAAGGCACAGACGATGAGATGGTCGCCCGTTCGGTCTATGCACGTTACATCGGGATGTAGCAAGCGCGACAGTCAGGCCGAAGTACCCGATCTTCTGGAGGCCAGGTCTGCTTGCACTTCGCTGATGCGAATACCACGTGCCAGGTCATTGCGCGCCAGACTCCAATACCAGTCGAGGCCCGGAAGCATAATCAGGCAGATGATACCGGTGATAAGCGTTAGCAAGAGACTTATCCAGAGACCCGCACCGGGAAAGGTCGCAATTTGACCGCCAGAACCTTTTATTTGTGAGAAAGCCGCAAAGAAGCTGACCAAAAAGTAGATAATCTCAAGCAGCAAGGCGAGACCAAAGCTCACTCGAATGGAGAGCGTCAACCAGAAAGGCAGTAATTTGTCCTTAAACACAAGGAACGCTAAAATAAGCTGGATCACACCCACGACCGGGAACGCCCAGAGCAGCGGAAAAGAGAAAGAATCATCTACACTATGACTACCGCTACCGTCATTATTTTCAATGTCAACACGAGTAGACACGCCGCTACCAGCGATAGTGGTGCCGGGGACATTCATGAGAGAGCCGGCATTGGGTACCTTAGGGGAAGACAGTGATAATCCAATGGAAAACCAGGGTAGGAGAAAAAAACACAGGATTAAAGCCAGGCCTGCTATCGCTGGCGTCAGGATAGCATAGGGTAAGCGTGCCTTATACACTTTTGCGCTATAGCTCGGATTGGATTCAATCACGTCGGAGTATGTTTGCGTTGGCATAGTTTCCTCCCTCTATATTCAACTTGCGCGGAGCTATACCAGGCTCCTCAGGTTGCTTTAGTATATCTTACTTATCTCACCATCGCAAGAATAGCGCAGGCACGCGCATTGATGCTTGTGCGAGCATGTTATAATAGGCGCAGTTACGAACATCCTGTTGCTTTTACCTCTTTCATTTGAGGGAGACAAATATTACATGAATGAACATATCCTTGTATGTGTGGCGTGGCCCTATGCGAAAAGCTCGACGCATGTTGGCCAGATTGTAGGGGCATATCTTCCTGCTGATACATTTGCGCGTTATCATCGCCTGGCAGGGAACAAGGTGTTGATGGTTTCCGGCAGCGATGAACACGGAACTCCCATCCTGGTTGATTCCGAGCGCGAGGGGGTAAGTCCACGTGAATTTGTGGCCCGCTATCATCGACAAATTTGCGAAGTATGGGATCGCCTGGGGATGTCCTGGGACTTATATACCGAGACGGGTACAGAAAATCACTATCGTATAACGCAAGATTTCTTTCTAACGCTCTACGACAAGGGGTATATCTTCAAGGATACGATGGAGTCGCCCTATTGCCCAACCGACCGCCGTTTTCTGCCGGACCGCTATGTCGAAGGCACCTGTCCGCACTGCGGCTTCACCTCTGCACGCGGCGATCAGTGCGATAATTGTGGACGCACGCTCGATCCGGTAGACCTGATCTCACCGCGT
>VBHV01000231.1:12120-21159 GCA_005881995.1 Chloroflexota bacterium
GGGATTTGCCATGAACTGGTTGAAAGAGGGCCTGCGTCCGCGCGCAATCACGCGCGACCTTGACTGGGGCGTGCCTATCCCCCTGGACGGCTATGAGAGCAAGCGCATCTACGTCTGGTTTGATGCCGTAATCGGCTACTTCTCCGCCTCGGTTGAATGGGCTGAGCGGCAGGGCAGACCGGAGGCGTGGAAAACCTGGTGGGTACCCGATCAGACCGATCCCCCGGTGAAGTCGTACTACTTCATCGGCAAGGATAATATCCCGTTCCACGCGATTATCTGGCCCGCGATGCTAATGGGCTATGGCAACCGCAACCTGCCCTACGATGTACCCGCCAATGAATTCATGACCATGAGCGGGCAAAAGGCTTCGAGCAGCCGGGGCAATGTGATCTGGACAAAGGATGTGCTGGATCAATACGGAGCGGACACGCTGCGCTACTACCTGTCGGTGACGGCCCCCGAGGGTCGCGATACCGATTTCACTTACGAGGAACTAATTCGCCGCAACAATGACGAACTGGTAGCCACCTACGGCAACGCCGTGCATCGCACCTTGACTTTCTTGCAGAGCAAGTTCGGCGGCGTCGTACCACACCCGCAGGCACTGGACGAAGCGGATCGCGAGATACTGGCGGAGGTGGATCGCGGCTTTACGCTCGTTGGGCATAACATCGCCAATTGCCACTTTAAGGATGGCATTAACGCGGCGATGGCGGTTGCGCGCGCGGCAAATCGCTACCTGGACGAGCAGGCACCCTGGAAGCAGATCAAGGTTGATCGCGAGGCGGCTGGCACCACCATTTACGTGATGTTGCAGGTATTGAGCGGTCTGCATATCTTGTTCTGGCCTTACCTGCCGTTCTCATCGCAGAAACTACACCATTATCTCGGTTTCGAGGGTGATGTTGCTTCGGTGCGCTGGCATCCCACGCAGGTAGAAGGGGGGTTGAAATTGCCCACTCCTTCGCCGCTGTTCCCGAAATTGGAGGAAGTTTCGACGGCAGTCTAATATCATAAAATTATCACCTTTCTACTGTTCAATCGTATCTATAAAAAAAGTGCGTAAGGTGCCATACCCCAGATACGACAGGATAGCAGAAAGGAGATTTTTTTATGGCAACAGTCACTTCTTCATCTATCCTGTGCCATCATGGTAAATCAATAGACGCCTGTAATATCTGCCAGCAGCGTAAGCACACACAACTCATCACGAACCTTGATATGCTGCTGGCGGATGCGCGGCCACGCCTGCTACGGCTGGCACGCATGAACGGCATCACACCTGATGTTGCTGATGATGTCGTGCAAGAAACCTTGATGGAAGCATGGCGCCACCTGGACAACCTGCATACGGCTGAACGTTTTTCTGCATGGCTGGACGGCATCTGTCGCAATGTCTGTCGCAGACATGCTCGCGCGCAAAACTCACCTTCCTCGTGCTATATATCACTCTCTACAAAGCAACAAGACGACATTTACGAGATTGAAGATGGCCCTTTTTACGATATTCCTGATCCACACGCTCTTGATCTTCCGAGTGAAACTCGCGAACTGATTGAACTGTGTTACCTGGCGGAACTGCCACAGCGTGAAGCGGCGGAACGACTGCAATTGACTATCGGCGCGCTCGAACTGCGTCTGCACCGCGCGCGCCGCTTGCTGCGACAGGTACCGAATGGCGAGCTACGCGCGGAGGCGGAAGCATTTGGCCTGGTTGACCCGGAACAATCTTCTGGCTGGCGCGAAACGCGGCAGTGGTGCTGGTTCTGTGGCAAATATCGCATGCGCGGCATTTTTGAACAGCAGCCCGATGGACAAATTAGCCTACGCCTGCGCTGTCCAGAATGCTCGAATCGCTATGACATTGATATGACGAATACCCTCAACTTTGTCTCAATGGAGGGCCTGCATTCATTTCGTCCGGCTCTCAAACGCACATTGCAGCTTACAGGAGTTTTCTTCTCTACAGCAATCACAGAGAAAATTTGCGTTTTCTGCAAAGCACCGGTGCATACCCAGGTTTTTCCATTTGGAGAACTTGACTCTCCTGTTATACCCGATCGTTTTTACCTGATGGTAGATTGTCCAAACTGCGGAATTTTTGGATCGGATATAGTGAGTACATTTATTGTCCATCCCGCAGTGATGACTTTTTTCGAGCAGCATTCACGCTTTATTACCGAACCGAGTACTTCAACAGAGTTTAAGGGACAGCAAGTCATTCATGCTCGTCTCATCGATCTTACTAGCACCGAAAAATTAAGCATACTGGCTCATCGACAGACACTACAGGTTTTAGCAACATTTCCTGAATGAGGAGTAAAACTATTATGTCTTTGCCAAGTGAACCAACTGAAAAACTTCTGCCCGATGAACAACAAAACACTCTGCAAAACGAAATTTCTCCTGTATCTCCTTCACAAGAACAGCCCGCTCAAAAGGCCGGAGCGGGCGGCCTTCTCGCGCCGCTTCGAGTGCGCAATTTCCGCCTTCTCTTTGGCGGGCAATTGATCTCTACGATTGGAGACGCCTTCTATGCCGTCGCGCTGCCGTGGTTGGTGCTGACCAACGGCGGCAGCGCACAAGAACTGGGTATTATCCTCAGCGCGTATGGTATCCCGCGTATAGGCAGCGTCTTACTGGGCGGCGTTTTGAGCGATCGCCTGCGCCCGCGCAGGGTGATGTTGCTGGCCGATGCGGTGCGCGCAGTACTGGTTGGCATCCTGGCCGTGCTCGCGCTGGTGGGTCATCCCGCGCTGTGGCAATTACTCCTGGTAGCCATTCCTCTAGGGACATTCGAGGGCCTGTTTCTGCCCGCCTCGTCCGCAATGCTGCCAGAGGTGCTGGAAGATAAGGATTTGCAGGCAGGTAATGCTCTCAATACATCCTCTCTCCAGCTTGCCAGTTTGATTGGTTCGGGTACTGGCGGAGTGATAGTCGCTACATTGCAATCTGGGGCGGCGCTGGTAATAGATGCGATCTCATTTGTAGCCTCAGCGCTCTCGCTGGTGCTTATTCGCGGGAGGTCCCAATCCACCCAGCAGGCGGCTTCTCAGGAACCGCAAGTAGAGCTTGTCGCTGAGGGCATGAGAACGATGGCTGAGTTGGTACCAAATGAGCAACCCATCGAAATCACTGAGGAGGCAGAGCAGCAGAAGCAAGCTTCCGAGCAGCCGATGACGTTCTGGAAGTTCGTGCGGACTTCGCAAGTAATGCAAGCGGCATTCCTGGTCTCGCTGTTTGCCAATATCACCTTTGGAGGGCTGTTGGAGGTAGCCTTACCATCGCTGGCACATGGTCCTTTCGCGGCTGGCGCCGGCGGCTATGGCGCAATCCTGGCCGCCTTTGGCGCCGGGGCTTTGCTTGGCGGAATTGTGACAGGCATGCTGGGAAACATACCCCACCGGGGAACGTTTGCCCTTGGAGTGGCGATCCTCCAAGCCATCGCGGTAGCGCTCATTCCGTATGGAGGACTGGCAGGCGCGATTGTGTGTATGGCGGCAATGGGCATTTTCAACAGCGTGACCAACGTCATTTTCATCACCATCATTCAGCAGATCATTCCACGTCATCTCCTGGGACGTGTCATGGGCGCGTTCATGTTCGCCTCGTTTGGCTCCTACCCCCTTTCAGTGGCGATTGTAGGCACCATCGTGGTACGCCTGGGACCCGCTATCATTTTTCCGATAAGTGGCGCGGTCCTGGGCATCGCGGTAGTGTTCGGATTGTTTCAGAAGCAATTACGCGAGTTATAAGCTTAATGCAGCAGCTTGCCCATAAAAATCGCGACTTCATGTTCTACCGGGCCTGGCGGGTAGAAGTGTTGACTGATGCCCCACACTTGTAGTCCGTTGCGCAGGTAGAACTGGATGGCGGGGAAATTGACGTTCTGCGTCTCTAAGAGGATAGCCCAGCAGCCGCGATTGCGCGCCCAATCCGAGGCGCAATTGAGCAGCAGGGAACCGATGCCGTAGCGGCGAAATTGACGACCAACGATGATATCCTCGATGCGAGCGACCGATCGCCATTCCTCGACCTTGAGCAGTATCACCCCGGCAATTTGTCCATCAGCCAGGGCTACATAGCCGCCATGCACCCCGGCAAGTTTGGCCTCGACCTCTGCGAGGGTATGTTCGTATTCACGGTAATCCTTGTAGAGGGGCAAGTCAACGGGCATCTCGCGCAGTTCAAAAGCCAGGGAGGACTGGCCTGGGATATTTGCATGGCTGTCGCCCTGCACCAGGTGATCATGCACATGCAGGGTATAAATACGGTCCGTCTCGAAGCTATAGTCGAGCTGGTGCAGCGCAGGGGCGTCTGCCAGCTCGACCGTGCGTAATTCGACCTGGGCATCTATTCGCGGTAGTGTTCCAGCCATAAGTAGGCTTCCCCCTTTTCCGGCTCTCAATTTTTCAGGGTGATTTGGGAACAAGCGGGGACACCCACATCCTAAAGAACCCCGCCTGGCGGGTTGGCAGGGCGCTACTTCATCGGGAAGGTATAGCCTGCTGCTTCCCCGCCCATACAAGCGGCACCAACAACGCCTGAAAAGTCTCCCAGTTTGGCGCGGATAATTTTGGTTTTACTGGCAGGCGCTGACAGAGCTGTGATGCGAGCGCGATGCACGGCGCGCTCAAATAGCAGGTCAATAGCTTCGATGACGCCCCCACCCAGGATGATGCAGTCAGGGTTATAGAAGTTCATCACTGATGCCAGGCCATAGCCAAGATAGTCGGCAGCTTCCGTGACAATTTCAATGGCCAGGGCATCATTGTGTGCAATAGCAGAGGCCAGCAGACCAGAACGGATGATAGTTTCACCCTCTTTAAGCTGGTGTTGCGCGTCCTCAGCCAGGATGGAACTGCGCCCGTGATGGATTTCGGCCAGGATGGCTTTGGTGATAGCGGTGCGCGAGGCATAGGCTTCCAGGCAGCCCCGGGAGCCGCATCCACAGATGCGTCCGCCCGCATCGATGGTCATATGCCCGACCTCGCCCGCCGTTCCGGTCAGCCCGGTATACATACGCCCATTTTGCACGATGCCAGAGCCGATGCCGGTGCCAACAAATACACAGACAAATGTACGATATCCCTGCCCTGACCCATAGATATACTCACCCAGCGCGGCTACCTCTACATCGTTGCCGACCGCAACTGATTTGCCAAACTGTTTGCCGAGCAATGCGCCAAGATCCATGTCTTTCACGCCGAGGTTAGGAGCATCGACAACTACGCCCGCTTTGCGGTCAATTTGCCCTGCTGCGCCTACGCCAACAGCTACAATTCCTCCATTAGGCAATTTCGCATCCGCTATAGCTTGCGTCGAAAGATCAAGAATGCGCTGCGCGACAAATACCTGTCCCTTTTCGGCACGCGTGCGTTTACGCGCGGAAGCAACCACTTCACCGGTGCTGATATCCACCACTGCCGCCAGGGTTTTGGTGCCACCGAGGTCGATACCAAGAGCATATGCTTTCTGTTTTGCCATACTACACTCACTTCTTGGGCGCGATTACTCGCGCCTCTACGATCGGCTTTTGGGCGCGAGTAATCGGCCCTCTACAAACGGTAAACTCAATCCTGGTTCAACATCCAGATCAAGGCTGTGCTGTTCGCCCCTTAACAGGTGAAAGAAGGCGGCTCCGGCAATCATCGCAGCGTTATCGGTACAAAACGCAATGGGCGGATAGCTCAGGCGAATATGCAGGGGTCGCAATTCTTGTTCCAGGCGCGCGCGCAGGCTGGCATTGGCCGCGACACCGCCAGCCAGAGCCACCTGTTTGACATGATACTCCTGGGCCGCGAGGCGTGTCTTGACTGCCAGCACATCTACTACCGCATCCTGGAAACTTGACGCGAGCAAGGCTACATTTGCGCCACCCCTCTGCGCTGCCTGCGCACCCATGCGCGTATACTGGCTGACCTGTTTGCCTGCCTTTCCTTCGGCATTTCCCTGCTGCTCAGTCGCGCCTTCCGCTAAATGCAGCACCGCCGTCTTAAGGCCGCTAAAACTGAAATCATAGGTGCCGCGCAACCAGGCGCGCGGCAGGCGATAGGCGCTTCGTGCCAAAGTGAGCGTTTTACCCTGTTGCAAGAATTCTTCTTCAACCTGCTGTGCCGCTTGCTGAATGGCGGGGCCACCGGGATAGCCCAGGCCGAGAATACGCGCAACTTTGTCGAATGCTTCTCCGGCGGCATCGTCGCGTGTGCTGCCAAGAAGCTCATACCCTCCATGACCACGCACCAACACCAGTTCGCTATGCCCACCGGAAACTACGAGACAAATCAAAGGAAAGGTAGGGTCGCCTTCCTGGTATTCCCAATCGGCTTCATCGGTTTCCTGCGCTCGCCCCGCATAGGTCTCCTTGCGCAGCCAGTTGGCGTAAATATGCGCTTCCAGGTGATTTACGCCGAGAAAGGGAAGGTGATGCGCCAGGGCAATGGCTTTGCCCGCGGTGAGACCGACGAGCAGGGAGCCTGCAAGTCCAGGACCATAAGTAGCGGCAACTGCGTCGATGTTCTCCCAGGAGCAGTCCGCCTGCTCCATGGCGGTTTCAAGCACCGGAATGATGGTGGCGAGTTGTTGTCGAGACGCGACCTCCGGTACCACGCCGCCATAGCGGTTATGGACTTCAATTTGTGAGGCGACGACGTTTGAGAGCAAATAACGCCCGTCTTTGACAATAGCGGCTCCCGTTTCGTCGCATGAGCTTTCAATCCCGAGTATGAGCATAATTCACTTGACCTGGCGTATACCAGAGCGACCCTCGCGGTCGCTCTGGAAAGGGACATTACTGATCTTCAAGTTTGCGCAAGAGCGCGGTTTTCAATTCCTGATATTTGCGTTTGTAGGCGGGAGAATTAATTTCTTCCGTCCACATAATGAGTGCATCTTCATTGTTATCACTATAATAGCGATGGCGCACCCCGGCCTCATGGAAGCCATATTTGCGATACAGGTTCTGCGCGCTATGGTTGGTGACGCGCACTTCCAATGTGACCCATTTTGCGCCGATGTTGTAGGCGATGTCGATCAGGCTAACGAGCATGAACTCACCCAGACCCCGGCGACGATAGTTGGGATGCATGGCAATCGTCGTGATATGCGCTTCGTCAACCATCAACCACAATCCGGCAAAGCCCAGGATGGAGGCGAGATCTGGCGAGGGCATGGTCATCGTTGGCCGCCCAGGTAGCAGCGAAAGCGGGAAGATGCGCCGGGGCCTTTCGGGTTCTTGCGCAGGCACAGTCATACGCTCTTCGGCGATTTTTTTATCGCGTAGGACAATGTAATGCGCCCAGCGATTGTCCTGGAGTTCCTTGCGATAGGCGCTGGGAGGCCAGGTTGATGGATAAGCCAGACGTTCGATCTCGACGACGCGAGGCACGTCTGCCATTGTCATACGATCAATGATGTAACGCACCTTCTTCCCTTTCTGTCTCCGTCAGATTGCTCGACCCAGGTGTCTTACTTCCAAGGAGAGGCTGCTTACGAACGCTGGTAGTGATTGAAGGTCGCCGCAAGTACAACGGCTCAAGCGATAAAGGATCATCTATGATGCCACCGAGGAAACGCTGAAACGCCAGGTATGCTAGAACAGATGCATGGCGCGCGGATTGAAAAGACTCGAGAAACAGGCTGCTCTCCGGCAGGTGTTGGTGCAGCGCTGCACGAGATGTTTCGCTCATCTCGCCACAAAAGAGCGTGGCAGGCAATTGGCGCTCACCTGGCACACTTACCAACGCGCTGAGATGCTCCTGGAGGTAGTGTGTCAATGCCTCAGGTGCATCCAGCAAATAGTCGCTCAATCGTCGCAGAGTATAGGTAAGTATGCTATTTTGCTCTTCGTAGGTTTCATCGAAGGTGTAGCATGCCGCGTACAGTTCGCTTCGTCCTGCTTCCAGCACGGCACAAATGGGACCGCGCCATTGCCGCTGGTGAGCCGCGATGACATCAAGTGTACTGACTCCAATGAGCGGGACTTGCAGGGCGAACGCCAGCGCTTTCGCCGCAGTTACGGCCACACGCAGCCCGTTGAACGACCCTGGTCCCGTGGCAACGGCAATAACATCGATAGCTTGCATGGTGTGACCACATTCAGCCATGAGACGCCGAATGCGTTCCAGCAATTCTATGCTGTGGTTGTTGCCCACCAGCCAGGTATATTCGCCGAGTAAGGTTTCCTCTGTGCAGAGCGCGACGCTCGCCTGGCGAGTGGATGTGTCAAGAGCCAGTAGTAACATAGGTATTCTTCTGAAACTGCCGCAGCAGTTCGCAATAACGCGAGCCAACAGCGGTAAATAACAGGCTACGCTTGGTTTCGCTGAGCATTTTCATGCGGATGTCCAGGTGGTCGGTTGGCCAGTACAGATTCGCCTTCTCGGCCCACTCTACAACGCACACACCATCACTCGAAAAATACTCTTCAAAACCAAGGTCAAAGATTTCATCGGGATTATCAAGTCGATACAGGTCAAAATGATAGAGCGCGGGTTTCCTCTGCGCAGTATACTCGGGCCTGGCATATTCCTTTAGTAAGGTAAACGTGGGGCTATTGATTTGTGTGGTAATACCCATACCCTGTGCGAGACCTTGTGTGAAGGTGGTTTTTCCCGTGCCCAGTTGCCCATTGAGCAGGATCAGTTCTCCCCCTTGCAATAATTCACCCAGCCTCATACCTAAACGCTGCGTCTGCGCTGCACTGTGGCTGATACTGTCAAGAGTACAACTTTTCTCTTCCTGGCTCTGGTTGACCAATAGAATATCCTTCGCGCTGATTGCCAATCCACTCTCCCTGGTACACCTGTGATGGCGGACACGATAAAAGGCGTCCTTATCTGTGATGGTGGACGCGGTAAAGCGCGTCCATACAGCACCATTCTGCCAAAATCGACCATCGAGGTACGTACCATTATAACATAGTTCCCTGGAAAAAAGTATGATGGCACTGAAAGCCTACATTGATAAAGTTGAGATAGTGTGCAAATACCGCGCATTTTGCTCGGTATTATTTTTGTATGGTTGAGCTTTACCATG
>VBHV01000159.1 GCA_005881995.1 Chloroflexota bacterium
AATGTATAGACCTCATTAAACTGCTGCACCTTCGGCCCAAAATTGATAGTCGCAGCCGACACCGTCACCGTCTGGAAAGCATAGTACCCCAGCCCCGCAATCGCCAGAATCACCACCACCATCAACGCCGATAGCAGGGGTAGCAGTGATTTACCTCCACGCTGCTTCACGGGCTTCGGCTTTCTCGGGGGCGCAGCGACAGGCAGTGATGCCGGTTGCGGTTGAGGTTGGGATTGGGATTGGAGTTGGTGTACAGACGGATCGAAAGCAGTAGTCGGCGCGTTATAATCTTCGCGGGCAAAAGTACGGGGAATCATTGGTGGATCGGACACAGCAGGCAAATTGCCCGAATGCTGTAACGAGACTGATACCCGTTGTCCATTTCCCGCGCTAACGCTGTCCTCCACCGGAGAAACCGACAACCTGCCGCTCATATAACTCAGCATGGACGCGTCAAGCGGTATAGACGGTCTCCCCGGCAGCGCTGATGAACCCGTCAGGACCTGGTAAGCGCGTTCAAAGTTCTGCAACACCTCATCCGCGCTGGCAAAACGATCTTCCGGGCGCATCGCCATACAACGAAACACTACGTAATCCATCGGCTTGGGTATATCGTCAATCTCCTCGCCCAGCGGCAGATTTCCCGTCAACATCTGGTGCAGCATCACACCCAGCGAAAAAATGTCGTTGCTGGGAGCCGCGACACCGTTGAGCCGCTCAGGGGCCATATACGCGATGGTGCCGACTTCGTTGCCGGCCGTCGTCAGTGGAGGACTGGCCAACCGTCCCTGCACAGTAGCAATCCCAAAATCGATAAGGCGCACATAAATCTGCCCATCCTGCTCATCCAGCAGGATATTGGTCGGTTTGAGATCGCGGTGAATAACGCCGCGTCGGTGAATATACGCGATAGCCTGCACCAGGGGAACAAAGAGTTGGCGTACTTCGTCGAGCGATAACGGCCCGCTTTGCAGGCGGCGCGCCAGCGTTCCGCCCTCTATATACGGCGTCACCAGGAAGAGGCGGCCCTGGTCCTCGCCAAACTCGAATAATGGCAGAATATGTTCATGCTTCAGGTGCGCGCTCACCTCTGCTTCACGCAGGAACCGCGCGCGCGCCGTAATATCATGCACCAGGTCAGAACGAATAATCTTGATAGCGACAGGGCGACCAAAAGCGGAGCGTTGATGTGCGAGATACACCTCACCCATCCCACCAGTGTCAATAGGCCGTATCAGGTCATAGTTCCCAAAACGCGACCGGCTCTGATCTTCCATTATTGGGCCGTGCTGCTCTCTCATAGTTCTACTTACTTTCAGTTAGTAGATATACGTTCCGATGCTCCTATATACAATAGACGTACAGCGCACCAGTTTAGTCAAAGCTGGCGCATGTTTTTATCTGACAAAAGAAGACATAGCATAAATTGTAAAGAAATGCGTTGATAGATACGCTCCTCAACAGCAGTATAGCATTAACCCACGATGTGAGCAAGTATAATTTGTAAATTTACCTCGCCTGCTTCTCCACTTCAACCCCCCGTATCCTACCGGTAATATAGAGGAAAAATCCCAGCATAAACAGCGCCTCGGCAATATTGATAATCACATAATAGGGCAGTGTGACCGCACCAATCGTCAGCATCAGATTATTAAAAAATTGACCAAAAGGCGCAGGTAGCAGCACCAGGCCCCACGAGCCATTCCAAAGCGCGTGCTGTGCAACCGCGTAGAGCCAGCACCCGAAAGCCTTCAGCACGTGTTTCTTACCGGGATGGACCAGGTAATACCAGCCAAGGGCAACCATTGCCGCGCCAAAACCATGTAACAGTCCCGCGCCCGTGCGAATGAGCGCCGTACTCAGCCAGTCGTTATAGTTGGCACTGATATAGCCGCTCGTCTCGATCAGGTCAAAACCAATCCCGCAGGCCAGGCCAAGCACAAAAGCCTCTGCCGCGCTGCGTATGCGCCCAATCAAGATGATCACCCCCAGCGGCTTCACCGCTTCCTCGACCACCGGCGCAATCACCGCGACCGCGATCAGCAGCAAATTATACACTTTGGGGTCCTGACATATTGGCGCCTCTGGCCTGTTCAGGCACAGGTATGGATCTACTCCCTGTCCCCGTACCAGCAGCACCTGAAACGCTAGCTCCAGCAGCCCGGCAACCAGCACCCCCATCGTCGCGCCACTCACTATTGCCAGCGTGAAGCGCCGCCAACTGGTAGGCCAGCGCGCCCCCTTAGGAAAATGCAGCCGCCGATCCCCCAGTGCCAGCACTGCCAGCGCCGGAAAAAGACCTGCCAGTAGAATGAGTACTGCCGTCAATTGCAGATTCGCG
>VBHV01000160.1 GCA_005881995.1 Chloroflexota bacterium
GATGAACTGCTATCCGAGCGCAGCAATATGCCTGTTGGCCAGGTACTGGTCGAGGTGGGCGAAGAACGTTTCCGTCAAATGGAAACCGAGGCGCTCATCGATGCTGCTGCCCAGGAATGTCTCGTCATTGCCACTGGCGGCGGAGCGGTCATCTCCGCAACCAACCGCGAATTTATGCGCGAACAGGGCCTGACCGTGTATTTGCAGTTATCAGTCGAAACCGCGTGGCTGCGCATTCAAGAGCATGTGCGGCATACCGGAGCGGTACGTCCCCTGGTAGCTGGAGCGGACGGGCAACAACGCTTACAAGACCTGTATGAAGCGCGCAAGGCATGGTACGAGCAGGCCGATGTCCATCTCAATACCGAGATACTTACGCCTGCGAAGGTAGCCAGTAGAATTGTCGCCACCGCGCTGGCATACGGCTACCTGTCGTCACCATCGGTACCACGCGAAGTCATCACCCAGCATCTTCATACCTCAACTTCCCAGGCCATTATTGAGTGGGGCGGATTGCAACACCTGCCTCTCACCTTGCGCTCATATGAATTGCAGCCGCGCCTGTTCATCGTGACCGATAGCGAAGTTGGCGCATTGTATGCTCAACCGCTGCAAGAAGTGCTCAAAGATGCAGGCTTTGTGCCGCATCTTTTTACCGTTCCGGCTGGCGAATCCAGCAAATCGTTCGAGTGCTTCCAACAAATCATTGACTGGCTGGTGGAGCAGAAAGCCGAAGCGAAAGAAGCCATCATTGCGCTGGGTGGGGGGGTCGTTGGTGATCTGACAGGCTTTGTGGCGTCCTGCTATCTGCGCGGCGTCCCCTTTATTCAAGTACCTACGACATTGCTAGCGCAGGTGGACTCCGCCATAGGTGGCAAAACCGGCATCAACCATCCACTAGGGAAAAACCTTAT
>VBHV01000161.1 GCA_005881995.1 Chloroflexota bacterium
CTTTGGGGTGCAGCTTAAGAGATGCTCACCCTGGATGGTTAATCACTATGGAACCCGATAAACCCTCAACGTACAATTTACAGCAAGAGCAGCTCATCTTGCCTGAGCGAGTGACCGTGCGCGATCCGCGGGGAGGGCAGTATGTGATAGTAAGTGTCCTGGGCAAGGGAGAGTTTGGGGCTGTCTACCTGGTCAGGGAACGGCAGAGTAAGCGCGACCTGTTTGCTCTGAAAGAGATAATAAACCCCAACAAGGATGAACGCGAACACTTTACATTCGAAGCTGAAGTTCTCAAACGACTCAATCATGTAGCTCTGCCTCGCGTGCATCGTGTGTTCGAAAATGACAGGCTCAAGCGAGTGTATCTGCTCATGGACTATATTTCGGGACGGAACCTGGAGGCCTTACGGCAAGAGCAACCGGCGAAGTGTTTTTCCCTACCTCTGGCTCTGGCCTTACTGGCTCCCATCGCAGATGCCCTCTCCTATTTGCACGCACAGATCCCACCTATCGTGCATAGAGATGTCAAACCCGCCAATATCATTGTGCCAGAAGCAGGAGGTCAGGCTATGCTGGTCGATTTTGGCTCGGCCAAAGAATTTATACCCGGTTCAGTCACAAATGTCGTGTCCCGCCGTACACCTGGCTACGCCGCTCCTGAACTATACCGGACGGGAACCAATCCCAGAACCGATATCTACGGCCTGGGAGCGACCCTCTATGTGCTGTTGACCGGAGTGGCTCCGGTCGATGCACCCTCCCGCATCGCTGGAAATTGGAGTACAAGAACTGATCCCCTCAATCCCGCGCACCTGCTCAATTCAACTATTCCCATTGGCGTATCAGAGGCTCTTCAGCGAGCTATGGCGATGAAGACTGAAGATCGCTTCGGGACAGTCGCGGAATTCTGGCGGGTGTTAACCGCGCAGAGTATGCAGCAGATGGCCTCTACTTCCCCACTAGAAATATCTCAACCTCATCCAACACAACCGATCGAGGATGCCCCTACCCAACCTCTGCGGAAAGAATTGTATGCCCCTCGCTCTAAAAAACGCCGTATATTACGTATCTTTGGCTTGTTGAAAGGCCATTCGTCTTAGTTCAGAAATGATGGTCGGTATAGCTCCATTCACATAGACGCCAGGAACTCTTGCAATGACATCAGCATGCTGCTCAAACGCCTGCCCACCAAAGATAAAGAGTGGACTCGGAGGAGGTATTTCCTGTAACTTCCGCCCCAGTTCGATTACTGCTTCCAGAAACGAAGTGAGCGTCAGTGAGACACAGATGAGCGCGGGAGACAATTGCCGCGCCGTCTGCAAGAGGCCCGCGGTTTCAATACTTTGGCCCAGGTAGGCCACGCGCAGACCGGCCCGGCGTAAAAGCAGCGATAACATGAGCGGCGCCAGCTCGTGTTCTTCCCCTGGAGCGCAGCAGGCAATCACCAATGGGCTTGTATTACTGTATGGTGTGACGTGGAGCAGGTTGGTCAGCCAGCCATGGAAGAAGGCGCTGGCAAAATGCTCTATTGAAACCGTGATAAGTCCCTGCTCCCAAAGTCGTCCAATCTCCCATAATGTCGGTTTAATCAGTTCAGCGCAAACTTGTTCTATCGAGTAGACAGCCACTATCAAGGTCATGAGCCGGCTGGCCTCAGCTTCGTCGAGCCTGTTGAAAGCCTCGAGCAATTGACCTTGCACAAAAAGCAGGTTATACATTGTCGAAGATGGCTCCCGCATCGCCTCGGCGCTAACCGGCTGCGATTGCTCCAGGGTTGGCTGAGCAGCATCTTTTTTTACATGCTCATCCCCTGCGGCAATCGATTGTTGTTCTCCCACGGAGGAAGCAGGTAGCATGGTCTCGGGCGGTAGCTCGCGCAGTGAGGAACGCTCCCCTTCAAGATGGTGAAAGAGGGCAATGGCCTGGCTGATCGACATGCCTGCATCAACGCGCTCTTTGAGCCAGCGAAGAATAGCTATATCGCGCTCGGAGTACAGGCGGTAGTCATTTTGCGCGCGTTCCGGCGAGAGGATCGTATAACGGCGCTCCCATGCTCTTAACGTTGGCGCAGCTATCCCTGTTTGCTGTACCACCGCCTTCGTATTGAATAGAGGCACGTCGGCGTAGTTCTCAAGACCTGGCCACTCATTATGTTTTTCTCGCACAAGGGTAAGCCCTCCCCACACTGTTCTAATACTTGCTAGCATTATCTTGCCTATCCTCTCCACAGTCAAGATTTTCAGCTACTACGCTTTCAGCCATTCCTGGTGCAGCTGTCTCAGCTTGCCTATCCTCTCCACAGTCAAGATATTCAGCTACTGCAATCTAAGATGCCTGCCCATCTGAACGTGGGTAAGAATCTGTCACCTACACTCAATCCCGTTCCCACCAGCCCCCGTAGGGGC
>VBHV01000162.1 GCA_005881995.1 Chloroflexota bacterium
CGAGATCCCCTACCAGATTTGTGGGGGAATGGCCGCGAAAGCATATGGGGCAACACGCCCGCTGGTGGATATCGACTTCTACGCGGCGTTGCAGGAGAGTCCACACTTCCAGGAATTCTTGAAGGAAATCCATCCCTACCTCATTCGCGAGTGGTCGCCGCATCTGAGCGCTTCCTGGGACATCATCTATCTGGCACTGAACTATCAGGGAATGCAGATTGAAATTGGCGAGGCGACCACCCACCCGCGTTTCTACAACCATCGTGATGGTCGCTGGGAAGATCAATGTATCGATTTTCTCGCATCTACTCCTCTGCATCTCTACGGGGTGGAAGTGATGGTCATGCCAAAGGACGAGCTGCTTGCTTACAAAGCGATGCTTGCTCGTGATGTGGATCAGCTCGATATCGCCCAACTGGCAGCGACCTCCTGAAGAGATCGTTCACGAACGAAGACCGAGCCAGTGAGCAAAAGCCTGCGGAACGCCAAACAGTCTGATGAGGACTGGGCCAGATGCTTCTGATCGGGCATTGCGAGCCAGGCGTATCTCCCACGAGAGGCGGCTGTGTGCCCGCTGGGCGCGAGAAAGGCTCATCTCGGCTGAGGCAGGCTCATCGGCGGAAGGAGGCGACAGGCTCACCTCGACGCGTTGATGCCGGACAAGCTGTATGCAGACGCGTCGGTGTTCTCTCCGGCTCCAGTCACGCCAGAGCAGAGGCTTATCCCCAACGGTGAGTGGATGCAACAGCACACTGACCTGGCGCGGTTTCGCGGTGGCATTGCCATTCCATTGACACTGCTCGCGCAGCGGACAGGGACGACAACTGTGCATACTGGCTCCATAGACCACGCGCAGGCTCCCATCGGCTTCTCGGCGGTGTTCATGCGGCAGGAGCGTGCTCCCGGCCGGACAGCGCAGCGTCCCATCGGGTTGGAGGGCAAAGTCAGCTCCGGTGAAGCGACCCGTTTTGAAGGGGGTGGCGGTGGTCGGTGGACCATACCCAGAAGCAGGAGCGGATGGGGCTGCACATGTGGCGGCCTGTGAGTTCAGGTGAGGGAGAGCAGCAGCGAACTCGGTCGTGCGCAGCGGCGTTGGTTCCACCTGATGCCCCAGTTCCAGGCGGAGGTTCCAGACCCATTGGGCGATCAGTTGCCAGCATTCCTGTCCCCAGGCCGATTGGCTACACCACCGGTCGGGATCGATCTCCTGGTCTTCATCGGAGAACAGGGGCTCAAAGGCACCACGATGCAGGTACAACTCGACCACATCGCAGGCGGTGAAGGCGTGTTGCGGAAGGTTGGTGAAGAAGAGTTCGTAGACGACGCCTGCGCGCGTGACTCCGACGGGACTTTTCTTTTTCGTGGCTGGATGGGTAGCCACGACCACTCGGCACAGCACTCCAGCCGGTCCCACCGACACCTGTGGACAGTCGTAGAGACTGCGGACCATCTGGCTTTCTGGGCGCTGCTGGAATTGATCAGGGGGGAGGTGCAGACGCGCCTGGACCAGCGGATGGTCGAGCACGCTGTAGTCTTGCCCTCTCGTCACAAACGCGAAGCCCGCTACCTCGGAGAGTGCAGCCCCCGTACCATACTGCCCGTCGAGTCGGAGCAGCGTATGCGAAGGTTCGAGCTGATACGCGGTGAGATAGCGTGTGATCGCAGCCAGTCCCTTGCGCAGTTCCTCCCGGTAATGGCCGTTCCCTTTGTTTCCGAAACTGCCGAGCCAATGATAGCTATGGGCTTGAGAAACCGTTGTGCGCGTGCGAACAACCTCCCCGCGTTTGCGGCCTCGGTAGCCAGGGGCGCACACGTCATCCAACCGACGAAAGGCTGGAGGAAGCTCATCGGTCTGGGGCAGCGCGCGCTGCCTCGCTGCCTCTCGCGTCCCATCGATGTCGAACACGATCCAGGAGGTTCCTGCTCGATCCAGCAGGTTTCCAGTTTGCTTGTCGGGCGTGAGGGGCCGAACGAGCAGATCGTCGAGAAACAGCGTGCGCAGGGCTTCCACAGGTGCTTCTGTCAACGCCGCTAAAAACCGGGAGAGAGCTGAACGCGAGGGCAACTGGTCACGGTCGAACAAGGCCATGAATGGGACGGCAAAGGGCTGGATCCGCTGGTAAAACTCCTCCAACGTGCGCTCTCCACTGATTGCGTAGCCAAAGAGGACCGCAAGAAAATCGATCGTCTCATAGCACCCGAAACGCTTCCGTGCAAAGCGCACCTGCTCACTAATCTTGCTCAAAACGCTGTGCTTGCGAAGAGAGCTACTCATCAACACCACTTCGCCAAACCAGAAAGGGGGTGAGGGGTTGGACTCCGAAGTGGTCTGGATTTTTACTGCATGGTCGGCGATACTGGTCATACCTACCTCCTTGTTGAGAAGCGTTGTTTACTTTCTCTTCTAAGGAGGCATATTTCTACACCGATTGGCTACCGGTCACACCTCGTTGCGCATCGCGTGGGCTTTAGGGTCGCCTGTGGGGTGGGGTGGGGTCGTGTTCCCCCAATATGGTAGCAAGATGAACACGTACGCGGGCGACCATGAAGGCCTTCCAACCCCACGT
>VBHV01000163.1:0-473 GCA_005881995.1 Chloroflexota bacterium
TCACGAAGCTGATTCTTCCTCCTTCTCGGGCGATCAGGAGTCCAGGCTCCACACTGCCGAACATGCCCTTGGGCCCATGCCGGAGCCAGGCCGGTGATACCAGCGCGATGGCTCCCTCTGGCCCCGATGGGGACGCTGCTCCTGGTTCCTTCATTGTCTTACCTCTCTCTCAGCCAATTGAGCCACGCTCGGTTGATGCATGTGTTCCTTCATGATTAGAAATATATCCAGCTATTTTTAATTTGTCAAATTCGCCTATTCACTCTCCTGGTATTTCTACAACACCCGTTTCCCTAGCAATAGCTTTCCGCGTTTGACAATCGTCTCCTTCCCCACTCGTCCGGCATCCGCAATTGCCCCAATCACTTCGCGTAGGGCTTCTTCTCCGACCGGTAAGCGCAGGCGCAGCACGAACTCTTTGCCGGTTCCCAGACCGAGTTTGCGCTGCCAGAACGAGGCGTGGATCAGGTTCG
>VBHV01000163.1:650-5921 GCA_005881995.1 Chloroflexota bacterium
ATGACATCATAATGAATTGAACCGCGGAAGAGCAGCCAGGCCTCGTGCAATGGACCCTGACCGGGTTTGAACCCCAACGAGACCATGTACTCGCGCCCGTCGGCGATGCGCTTCGCGAGGTCGGGATCGCCCGGAGTCTCCTCCGCGTAGACTTCTTCACCCGAGCCTTGCACACCCAGCAAAGACTCCGAACCAACGCGACCTGCCAGGCGGCGCAAATCACGCTCCACAATATGCATCACTTCTCCCACATCAGCCGTTTCCGCTAGAACTCCTAGACGCTGGAGCTTCCGCACGGTCTCTTCAGCATGCTCGTGCGCCTGCTGCTGCAACCACTGCTGTAACGCCTCCCCAACCTCCCCAGCCTGCTTGCGGATATCCATGTGTAGGGCGGTAACGGTGCGAGTGAAATCCTCTTCGCTAATGGTAGGGCCGGACTGGTGCAGCACGGTAAAGAGTAGCTGCGGCACATCTGCATTGAGTGCACGATAAATATCCATAGTAAGCTCCCCTTGAACTGATTCACATTCTCTCGCATTACGATAGTATCACACACGCCAGTACATCCGCCAATAACCCCTGGCCCGTCTCGATACGCCCAGCTCCAGGACCAATAATGGTCACTTCAGAAAGCGTATCTGTCTGAACTGTGATCGCATTCATCGCGCCGTCTACCCTTGCCAGGGGATCGGTTAGAGGCAAAACGAGCGGCTTCACACTGGCTTCAAGCTTTTGTGGCTGCCCTTTCTCCCCTTCCTGCCCGGCAACCAGGCGCAATGATGCAATAAGTTTGATACGTTTTCCGGCATCGGCAGCCGCCTGCATTTGTTCCCCGGTAATAGTGGTGATGCCTTGCCGCTCCACCTGCTCCACTGTGAGCGGCTGTTCAAAAATCAGCGCAGCCAGGATGAGCGTTTTAGCGACGGCATCGTAGCCCTCCACATCGGCGGTCGGGTCGGTCTCAGCATAGCCCTTCGCCTGGGCGTCGGCCAACGCCCAGGCGTAATCTCGACCAGAGGCCATCGCCGTCAGGATATAGTTGGTGGTGCCGTTGAGGATGCCACGTATCGCCGTAACGGATGCCCCGGCCATACCTTCACGTATAGCGCTGATAGCGGGTGTGCCAGCCATCACCGCCGACTCCATGCGCAACTGCACGCCATGTTGCCGTGCCAGTGTGAAGAGTTCGTGCGCGGCTAATGCACCTGGCCCTTTGTTCGCCGTGACCACGTGCATTCCTTTACTGAGCGCAGTACGCATATGGCTGAGAGCAGGTTCAGCATTGCGCAGGTTGGTAGGAGTGGCCTCTACCAATATATCCGCGCCGGTTGCCTGGAGTCCTTCCAGGGTGCTATTCCAGCACCTGATCCCCGGATGTTCGGTGAAAGAACGCTGTTGCGCAGCAAGTTCGAGCAGCGTGGGAATATGCAGGCCCTCTTCCCGGTAGATAAAGCCATGACGTGCATTGGCCACACCAACTAGCTTAAGGTCTACATCGTACTTCTGTTCGAGAAGCACATGTTTATTTGAGAGTAATTCCGCGAAGCCCTGACCAACGACTCCGAAGCCGACGAGTGTAAGACGAATACGTTGCATGTAATGCCTCCCTGGGAGTTTTTCCATGGTATCTCTCTGGTATTATCGCAGGTTATGAGAAATAGAAGCGCAACCAGATTGCAATGATATTGGGAAATCTAATGCAATAATGTTATCATGCCGCTAAAACCTTGACATACCTCGACACCATTCGGTATACTACTTACTAACAAATTGAAAGTACTTTCATAAGTAAATATGCGCAGCAAAAACTGATCTCATCAAGAGAGGTGGAGGGATACGGCCCTATGAAGCCCGGCAACCCACCTGCAATGTCGCAGGAAAGGGTGCCAATTCCGGCGGGATAGTTCCGCGAGATGAGGGGAGAAGCGACGAAGCCGTAACCCCTGAGATGCAGGGGTTTTTTATTGCCTGCGCACAAGTACAACCACTCCGGCATCTCCGTTGTGGAAGAACTACACATAACAACAGTGACGAGGACGAGTAAACGTCACGGACGGCTACAGCGAGTTGGCGATGATGCGAGGCCAGCGCCGCACCAGCGTTGAATATGACCTCTGAGTTGCACGTTGAACGCCTGCGAAGGTTAGTAGACGAAGCCGGGCAGCCCCGTTACAGGCTAGAGTGTTGAAAGCATAGGCCTTGCAGCACTCGTCGAGGTTGATGCTGTGAGGCATCGATAAACCAGGGTGGTACCGCGGAGAACGATGACCCCTCGCCCCTGCCAGGGTGAGGGTTTTTTTGTTCTCTTTTTCAGGTGGAATGGCAGGAAAGAAAGGAGCGGCAATGGTGACACACGTTGAACACAATGTCGTGACAGACACACAGATTACACCTGCACGTGGGGCAGCTTGAACGCAGCGGGAGATAATGCCGTGTTGATTGCTCACGCGCTCACAGGCAGTTCTCACGCGCATGATGCTGAACGCCCCGACGATACCAAGGTGGCATGGTGGAATCCGTTGATCGGCCCTGGACGCTTCTTCGACACCTCGCGCTACTTCGTGATCTGCTCGAATATTGTTGGAAGCTGTTACGGCAGCACCGGCCCATCGTCGATTGACCCGGATACGGGACGCCCCTATGGGATACGTTTTCCGGTCATCACCATTCACGACATGGTTGAGGCGCAACGCAGGCTGATCGAGCATTTAGGCGTGCGCCAACTGGCGATGGTCGCAGGTGGCTCGATTGGCGGGCAGCAGGCCTTAGAGTGGGCGGTCGCCTATCCAGAGCTGGTGCAGAAGGCGATTGTGGTAGCGGCAACGGCATGGCTCACCGCGCAGGCCATTGCTTTCAGCGAGGTGCAACGCCAGGCAATCCTGGCCGATCCGCGCTGGCAAGGCGGTGATTACCTGCCTGGTCAGGGACCCGAAGCGGGGCTCGCTATCGCCCGTATGCTCGCCATGATTACCTATCAGAGCGAGGAGGGGATGGAGCTACGCTTTGCGCGGGAAACTGCCCGGCAGTCCAATATCGTCGCTCCCAGCGGTCACACCGATTTCGGCAAACGCTTCGACGTGGAGGGCTACCTCTACTACCAGGGCCAATCGCTGGTCAAGCGTTTCGATGCCAATAGCTACCTCTACATCAGCCGGGCAATGGATTTGTATGACGTCAGCGAGGGATATCCCTCGCTAGAAGCAGCGCTGCGTCGTGTACGCAGCAAGACCTTGTTTATTGGAATTCGTTCAGACTTCCTTTTCCCGGCGGCGCGCGTGCGCTGGTTAGCGGAACAAGTGCGCGCCGCCGGTGGGGATGCAAGCTATGTGGAACTCGATTCCCCGCACGGTCACGACGCCTTCCTCAAGGAGTGGAAGCAGATGATCGACGCGTTGAATACGATAAAGGAGTAACTTCAACTATGGCACTCAACAGTAATCGTCAGTATGGTTTTGAAACGTTATCGTTGCACGCGGGCCAGGAGACCGCTGACAGCGCGACCAATGCGCGCGCCGTTCCCATCTATCAGACAACCTCATTTGTTTTCGATAGCCCGGAGCACGCCGCGGATCTCTTCGGACTTCGACAGTTCGGAAATATCTATACGCGCATCATGAACCCCACGCAGGATGCCTTCGAGCGTCGTATCGCTGCACTCGAAGGAGGCGTTGGCGCGCTGGCAACTGCATCCGGCCAGGCAGCGGAAACGCTGGCAATTCTCAATCTCGCCGGGACTGGTGACGAAATCGTCACCTCTGCCAGCCTGTATGGTGGCACCTATAATCTGTTTCACTATACCCTACCGAAGATTGGTATCACTGTGCGTTTCGTGGACAGCCGCAACCCTGAGAACTTTCGGTCCGCTATCAATGATCGCACCAAAGCGGTCTTTGCTGAGACGGTTGGCAATCCTCGCCTGGATACCCTGGATATTCGCGCGGTAGCCGATATTGCGCATGAAAACGGCGTTCCGCTCATGATCGATAATACGCTGCCCACACCGTACCTGGTGCAACCCTTTAAGCATGGAGCCGATATAATTGTTCACTCCACCACCAAGTTCATCGGCGGTCACGGCACATCCATTGGCGGCGTCATCGTTGATGGAGGTCAGTTCGACTGGACAAAGGGACGTTTTCCAGGATTCGTGGAACCAGACCCCTCCTATCACGGTCTGCGCTACGTCGAGGCCCTCGGCCCCCTGGCGTACATCATTAAAGCACGTGTGCAACTGATGCGCGACATCGGCGCAGCAGCATCTCCTTTCAATGACTGGCTCTTCCTGCAAGGATTAGAGTCGCTGCCCCTGCGTATGGAACGGCACAGCCAGAATGCCCAGCGCGTTGCCGAATTCCTGGAAGGGCACGAGGCCGTGAGTTGGGTAAGCTATCCCGGGCTGACGAGCCACCCACAGCACGAGGTAGCCGCGAAGTATCATACGCATGGCTATGGCGCGATTCTTGGCTTTGGCATCAAGGGCGGCCTGGAAGCTGGTAAGCAGTTGATTCGCCACGTCGAACTGTTCTCCCACCTGGCAAACGTGGGCGATTCCAAGTCGCTTATCATCCATCCCGCCAGCACCACGCATTCACAATTGACCCCCGACGAGCAGTTTGAAACCGGCGTCACACCCGATTACATCCGCCTCTCAGTCGGCCTGGAAACAATTGATGATTTGATCGACGACCTGGACCAGGCGCTGAAGGCCGCGGTCCTCAAAGCCGGCGAACCAGCATCGGTGTAGCTCCGCACCTTTCCAGGGCGGGGCTTGTTCCCGTCCTGGACGCGGTGCGGCACATAGCCATAGAACTCATTTGACGGTTCATTGGCTTGAGGCTAATAAACGGACGACGCAAGCGTCTATATCCGTAGAGAACGCAGTGTAGTGCAAGCGTCTCTAGACGTAGAGAGCGCAGCAGTTGTTGTCATATCGGAGCAATTTTATGGAACGCAGCGTACAAATTCTGAAATTTGGAGGAACATCCGTTGGCAGCGGTGAACGTATCCGGCGCGTAGCAGCCATTATCGCGCACCATCTTCACAATACTGAAGAGGCCTTTCCCGTTGTGGTTGTCTCGGCCATGTCCGGCATAACCGACCAGCTGCTGCGCATCGCACGTTATGCCTGCAGCGGCCAACTCGAGTTGTGCCAGCGAGAACTTGTCGCGCTCAAGCATAGACACCTGGAAGCAGTGGATAGGGCCGTGCATAAGCCGGAGGGTCGGCAATCCCTGGAACACGACTTGCAACTAGCCTTCAGTATGTTGGAGC
>VBHV01000232.1 GCA_005881995.1 Chloroflexota bacterium
AGCCGCGCGTTCGCGAGTCTTGAATGTCTTTGCTAAGGAGTTCACCTCAATGATGGACATCCGTCACCTCCTCGTTTCAATTCATTCGTAACGTGGGAACAGCAAAGGTCCCGCTTTTACAGAAGTCAGCGTACGACTTCCCCATGTCTCTTCACTCGTCCAGGCTGCTTCACTAACCGTATCTAAACCAAGCTGGCTCATGATACGATGAGAGGCACCTGGAATAAATGGAGCCAGGTAAACTGCCAGCAAGCGCATGGCTTCCGCCGCCGAATAGAGTACAGTATTCAGCTGTGCCTGCTTTTCAGGTTGGCTTGCCAGCCGCCAGGGTTCGCTTTGTTCAAGGTACTGATTCGTACGGCGCACGAATCGCCAGATGATATTTAAGGCGTTACCAATCTCCCAGGCTTCCAGAGCCGTTTCGGCCTGTTGACGTGTTTCGGTGGCTACTCGCTGCAGGTCGATTTCTAAATCACCTGTAGGACCAGGGGCGGGAATCGAGCCGCCGCGATAGCGCTGTATCATGGTGACAACGCGGTTCAACAAGTTGCCCAGGTCTTTGGCTAACTCGTCGTTATAGCGCTGAATTAACCTGGCGCGCGAAAAATCACCATCTGAGGCGAAAGACAGGTTACGCAGCAGGTAATAGCGCACGGCATCAGCGCCAAATTCGTCTACAAGTTCCACCGGATCAACGATGTTGCCGGTGGTTTTCGAGATGCGCTGTCCTTCCAGGGTAATAAAACCGTGTACCGCTACCTGCCGTGGCAGCGGCAGCCCGGCAGACAGAAGCATGGCGGGCCAGTACAGGCAGTGAAAGCGCGTGATATCCTTGCCTACGACATGGGCGTCAGCGGGCCAGTAGCGCGCAAACTTCTCCCTGTCATCAGGGAAGCCTACAGCCGTCAGGTAGTTCGTCAGCGCATCGAACCAGACATAGATGACCTGCGAGGAATCACCAGGTACGGGAACACCCCAGGCTTCATCGATGCGACTGGCGGGACGCGATACGGGGAAATCCCGCAGCCCCTGGCGAATCATTCCTATTACTTCAGACGCTCTCACAGCAGGCACGATAAAATCCGGGTGTTCATTGATATGAGCAAGCAGGCGATCACTGTATCTGGACAGAGCGAAAAAGTAATCCTCCTCTTCTATCCAATCAGGTCGCACCGATGGATGAAGTGGACATGCGCCATTCACCAGCTCTTCATCTGCGTAGAATGCATTACAGTTGGGGCAATACCAGCCGGAATAGATCGATTTATAGATGTCTCCCGAGACCTGCGCACGGCGAAACATCTCTTGGGAAGCCCGGAAATGCATTGGCTCCGTTGTGCGAATCCAGCGATCATAGGAGATGTCCAGCTTCGTCCAGGCCTGCTGGAAGGCTTTGTCCATGCTCTCTATCCATATTGGAATATCCACCTGATGTTCCCTGGCAGCTTTCACGACATGCTGGCTGTTCTCGTCAAGCCCCATGCTGAAGTATGTATCGCGTCCTCGCAAGCGATGGTAACGCGCAATTACGTCAGCTGCCACTTTTTCGAGCGAGTGCCCGATATGCGGAGGACCATTCGGGTAGTCAATCGCAGTTGTGATGTAATAGGGCTTGTCGTGTGCTTGTGCTTCCATTGTCCTTTTCCCTTCTCTCTCATTGCCAATAAAAAAGAGGGGCGTAAGCCTGTCGCTTACGCCCCTGATTCGCTTTGTACGAATAAATCTGTGTTCAAGTATGTATCAACAGTGTGTGTGCAGAGGGCCGCGACAATCCGGCGGGTGCTTCGATAAGCATCCGATAGACGAACATGGACATAGGCATCATAACACTGAAAGTAATGTGTTCCTGCTGCATATGCTTATCCTCTTCTCACGCTATTGTCTCTACATCTCAATAACTCTGTTATCAATATACCTGCAACCCATAGGCTTGTCAAGGCGATCAACTGCCGGGTGTGGCGTGCAATCCTGCGACATTTGCTATCACAAACTTGATATCACCCGGTGAGGAAGGCAGGGCATTCCCAAAACCGGAGGTATTGATGCTGATCTTTGTTACCCCCTGCTGCTTTAACAGCAGAGCCATGGTATCTGCTTGAGTTTTGCCAGCGATGGACTGCGCTAAGCTTTGCTTCTGGGCAGTGCTGAATTGGTAGACCCAGATACCCTGGGCTTCGACTGTAAATGAGGCCGAGCTATTGTCGGTCGCCAGAGATGTAAAAGTCGGGTTTCCTGTTACCGTGTCGCCGATCAGCGCATAGTTAGCGCCGAGTTGAGAGTACGCATCAGCGCCGAGCAATTGGGATGCCATAGCTTTCATATCTTGCGGGACATAGACTTCAACCGAACATGTAACCGCCACTTGCACTGTAACATTTGCCGCTTTATCGTTGGCCTGGTGATTCGACTTCACCCTGGGCGTGCATTGAATATCCTGGACTGTTTGCTCATTTGCATGTATCTGGTTCTGCACTACCGCCTGGGCGCTCGACATGAGCTCCGTTTGCAAGGAGTTCGTCGCATTATCGATGTCACTTTGCTGCACAAAGGTAAAGTCCTGGGCATCTTGCCCGCCGGTAAATGCCTGTGTATTCTGCGCATAAAAGACGATACCGGGATTCTTTGTAAGGTTGTAGTAATGATTGATATCGTTAGCTGGAATGTTGCCACTTTGCCCGGGATTGTCCGCTGTTGCGTTAAAAGTCGCACTTCCCGAAGAAACTGGTTGAGTAACATTGACTGTTACGTTAACCCCGCTATTACTTTGGATGAGGAGAAAAGTAGCAGGTACCGTTCCTTGACTTGCAGTAATCGTTACCTGTCCCGTTGCTGTAGTCGCGTCCTGGTGCTGTGTACCCGTCGCATTCACCGTCATCGATTTTGTTGGTGTGGTATAAGATATGATACGCGCCTGCACCTGCATTTGAGTGGGGTCGGGAGTACCCGTTACCGCCAGGACGGTATAGGTTTTGTCCAGGTGCTTACTCGCCAGAGTAATTGTCACAGTGGCGGCGGATGCGGGAATAATACCGAGCAGGTACGGTACGAGAAACGGAAGGCTGCCAATAATAAGGAGGACAACGAGGGCTACCAGCACAAAAGCTACCAATCTCCTGGGTCGCCTCCTGCGACTAATAGGAGCGCTACTCCCGATGATAGCACCGCTCTCACCGGTAGGAATAGGAGTTGGGCCTGCGTCCATTGAAGCTAAGGCATGAATCTCCTCTTTACGCTCAACTAGAGGAGATAAAGTTCCTGTTGAAGCCAGCGCGATTGTCTCTACATTAGGGCCTGCACCGGATACGATAGGCTCTGGAGAGGATTCAGCAGGTGTATCCGCACTGAATGGCCTGGTGATAGCAGCCGACGCGGTAAGCGTAGGTGTTTCCGCGAGCATGGTTGGAGCTTCGTCGGAAGTGGCGGGTACTCCATTATGCGAGGATGCAGATAGCATTGTGATGAAGGCTCTGACGTTAGCATGCCGCTCGGTGAGCTTTTTGGACATCGCTTTCAGGATAGCCTGCTCGATGGGAACGGGTAGAGAAGGATTGAGTTGAGTAGGAGGAATCGGATCAGGGGTGGGTTGATGACCGGTAAAGAGTTCATAGGCTATGCAGCCCAGGGCATACTGGTCGCTCAACTTGCTCCTGCTGATGACACCCTGGAGTTGTTCTGGCGCCAGATACGGGTCTGCACCGCTTTGATTGTCAGGCTGAGTCTTAACTGCAGCCAGCCCGAAATCGGTGAGCAGCGCTTCACCGCTGGCATTGTAGAGAATATGTTCAGGTTTGAGCTGGCGATGAATAATCTCCTGCTGGTGGGCATAGTCAAGCGCCTGCCCAACCTGGGTGCAGATCGTCAAAGCCTCCTGTAGCGGCAAGGGATTGGAAGATTGGCGGTTGATACGGTCGCGCAAAGTGACGGGCGGAAAGAGATACTCGCTCACCAGGAAAGGGTAGCCTGCCGCAATGCCAGAGTCAAACATGGAGAGTATAAAGGGATGTCTGAGCCTGACAAGGGAGTAAGCTTCCTCAAGAAATGCATTAGACTCTTCCGCAGAATTGAGAAAGGTAGTAAACACCTTGAGCACAACCGGTCGACCTGGAGAAGAGATGTGCTCAGCCAGGTAGACATAGTTAACGGCATCGCTAGAAAGCTGGTCAATGATCTTATAATTGCCAATATAGTTGCCTGTGCTTGCCATACTCTTCACCCCTTTTGGTAGAGAACGCAGACAATTGTAAAGGTAGTAGGAATAAGTTAAGTTTAATATATGTAAAACAATACTGCAAGCCTCCACAAAGAGAAACAAATGTTTTCTGCTCCTTCAGCATGTGCACCCGGCTCATGATACAATGCACGTGAAGAAAGGAGGCTATTTTTTATGTTGGATGACTTCATAAAAACCAACCAGGACTGGTGGAACGAGGCTGCGCAGGTACACGCCAGTGGTCATGGATATAATATGAAAGAGTTCCGAGCGGGTATGATAAAGCTGCACCCACTTGAACGCGCAGAGGTGGGCGATGTCAGTGGGAAGAAATTGCTGCATCTGCAATGTCATTTCGGCATGGATACGCTTTCATGGGCGCGCCTGGGCGCGCAGGTGACGGGTGTGGATTATGCTGATCAGGCGATTGATATTGCTCAATCTTTAAGCCAGGAACTCAACCTGGAGGCAACCTTTGTGCGTACTGATATTTATAACCTACCATATATCCTGAATGCGGCTGGCGAGTTCGATATTGTCTTTACTTCGTATGGCGCCATCTGCTGGCTGCCCGATTTACAGCCCTGGGGCAAGATCGTCGCGCACTATCTCAAGCCGGGTGGGTTCTTCTATATCGCAGAGGGACATCCATTCATGTGGATCTTCGATGAGAAGTCGCCGGACCTTAAGATTGGCTATCCGTACTTCTCCAAAGAACCCATCAAGGATGAGTCGGTGGGTACTTATGCCGAAAAGGATGCCAGGCTGGTACACACAACAACGTATGGCTGGAACCATACGCTGAGCGAAATCTTCGATGCTCTGCTTTCGGCGGGATTGACCATCGATTTCTTTCACGAACATCCGTTTTGCGCGTGGGAATGCCTGCCGGATATGGAAGAGGGCGAAGATCGCTTTATACGCTTCAAGGATCCGAGGAAAAGGGAGATGATCCCTTTGATGTTTTCACTGAAAGCGACCAAAGGGTAGTCTATTTCCAGAAAAAGAGAATGGCAGCCACCAAAGGCTTCCATCCTCTCTTTCCTGTATGTATTCCCTCAGAATAGATGGCCTTAGATGCCCGGCCCACCAGTTTGCGTTGAGATGGACGTGTGATCGCACGAACTCGAGTTAGACGTCGAACTGGTACATCCAGACTGGGGCGGATTATTCGGGTCATTGGTGTACTGGTCATCGCTGTAGACTATCGAGGCAAGGCCAGTCAGAGGATTGGCCGCCACTCCGAAGTCGTCGTACAGGTCGCGGTTGCCGGTACAGGAAATGCCGCCCTCGCAGACACCACCAAAGTGAACGATGGGAGTTGCCTTGACCTGGGTAAATGTGCTGCCTGAGGTAGTCGCGCTCAAATTTTGCGCGAAGTACACATACCAGGACGCCTTTGACGGATAGCTATCAGGTGGATTGACGCCGTCGAAATACGAGGTGCCGTACCAGACAATGTCAAGATGCCCGGCATTATTGGCAACACTCCAGGGGAAGATAGCTGTTGCAGAGGGGGACTTGTTTACCTGGAACGGCCCTTTCCAGGAAGAGCCATGATTAGTGGAGAAGCTATAGTAGACGTTGTGATTGTCGCTGAAAACGGAATAGACGTTGCCAGCCTTGTCAATGCTCACGTTTGTGAAATTGTGATTATAGCTGACCTGGTTGTTGGGACCATTATACACGACGTGGTCGGTGAAGGTCTTGCCGCCGTCGGTGGAAACTGCCATCCAGACCGTATGGTATGTGCAGGTACCAGCTTCACCGCAAGCTACCTCACTGGCATCGTGGATACCATCGAGGGTTTGATAGATGATGTGGCTACTTGGGTCAATCATCAAATTGCCGATCTGGTTGTTGTTGATCAGGAAGGCATGGTTGGTATCAATGGCATCGCCCAACTGTGTGAACGTCGTTCCAGCATTGGTACTGCAATTCACATCGATATTGAACGTCGCGACATCGTGATACGAAATGCAGACCTTGGATGCTCCATCGGCAGCGATCCATTCGCGGTCGTCGCCTGAAATAGTTGCACTGGTAGGATTAAGGGTCCAGGTTTTGCCGTTATCGGTGCTCGTGCTGACATCGACATTGGCCAGATTGAGACTGGCGACGTAGACATTATAGTTACCAACCGAGTTCTTCACGGGTGCTGTTGCCAGGTCAGTATCGCCGCCGCCCGGTGCGAACCCAGTGTTATTAGCTTTTGAGACTGCATTGGGCGACACGAGCGTGACATAATGATGACCGCCATCGCTCGATCTCCAGGCATCGGTGCCGCCTCCCAGGCCGTGCTCAGAGGAGGCATAGAAGTTCCCAGCCGGATTGGCCCGAATCGCAGGCTCAGCCGCATAGTTGGTGCAAGCCTGGCTCTCGGTCGATTGTGGGCAGACCGTCCCTGGCGCCCCCGGAGGGTTAAAGTCGCCAAGCTCGAAATTTGTGAATGTAAAGGAAGACGCAGATACTCGTGATGCAGAGAAGAACATGATAGTGCCCACTAGCAGCAGGGGGATCGCCAGTCCTAGAGCAAACCGGCGCAACAGGTTTCTTGACATAGAACCTCCTTGTTCTGGCCGTTCTGTTTTACAGAATCGGTGGTTGCTATAAAAGCTGTGAGAGCAGGAGCAGCCTATTCAGCACTCGTCCCCACGAAGAGTGCTATCAAAAATAAGTTGGCTCTACCAATCTGTGGTATCTCTCATCTGTAAACACGTAAAAGGCTAAGGAATCGATTACATCTTGAAGACCATGTGAAAAGCGCATCACGACGAATAATTGAAGGATGGTGAGGTGAGGTGGGTGATTCGAGGGGCGACGCGAGGTCGCCCCTAATAGAACAAGACAGCATAGACAGTTTTAGTCTGGCGGCAACTCCTGGTAGATCATCTTGACGTTGATACCGCGAGTGGCGTTGACGAAGCGCATCACGAAGTAGATTACGATGCCAACTGCGATAAAGACGAGCGCCCAACCAATACCACTGGTATTAGAGGTAGACAAAGAAAGGTAAGCGCCGCCCTGATTCTGAATACCCTGGACGACAGGATAGACAAAGGCTGCCGCGTAGACCGGGACAATGAAGATCAGCCAGAGAATCCCGAACCAGACCAGTCGAGGCAGACCCAAAAAGCTCCGTGTGTTGTTCGTAAGCTGGAAGAGGTCGGGACGGCGATACGGTATTAGAATGGCATTCAAGCCAGGCAAAATCCAGGTCAGACCAGCCAATAGAATACCGAAGAAAGTGGTACTTGCCAGCGAGAAGCCGAAGAAGGTCAGCAAGAAGAACACCGCGCCAAGCAAGATTGCGAGAATGATCACGCGCAGCGGTGCGTTGGTGCGCTCATTCACCACGCTGAACCACTCAGGAACCTGGCGGTCAAGCGACCAGGCCAGCACAACGCGCGACAGGAAGATGGCATAGACCGGGCAGAGCAATACGTTCAGGACTGTATTGCCGACCGCAACAATCAACCACAGGGGCCAGGCGCCGGGATAAACCGCCGTTGCTATAACAGGAGTAAAGGGTGGTTGATTATTGAGTGGAGCAGCGCCTTGAAACCAGTAGAGGAAGCCCCAGGCATTGGTTAGCTGAAAACCGAAGTGGTTGCCGAGGACATCCTGGTAAAGCGAGTTCATGAAGACGGCAAA
>VBHV01000164.1 GCA_005881995.1 Chloroflexota bacterium
TATCTCTCCCCCATAAATGCGCTCTATCCCTGTTGTGTTCTCCCATATCGAGCAAGCAGGCCCGAGGAGCGCGCGCCTGTCGTCACCATCGCATCCCCCGGCATTTCGGCGTCCGTTATATCGGGCTGTGCGGGAAGTAGCAAGGTACGCCGAAATGTTCCCCTTCCCTGCGTCACCGGAAGGCGCGGAAAGGGATGCAAAGGGCTGGTATCAGGGGTAGCAGGCGGTTCCATGAATGACTCTAACGTCTCAGTATTCGGAATAGCCCGAGGCCGTGCAGGCAACCGCAAAGCAGAGGTTCGCCCCTCGTATCCCGTAGGGGCGGGGGCAGGGTTGTGTGGGGATGGGACGCTTGCGTCGCCCGTTTCCGGGATCGAGGGAACCATCGCGGGCAACGCAAGCGTCACCACCCTATCCCACACCTCTCCCACCCCCACCGATAACGACCTTGCCCACAGCGCAACGGCAATTGCCAGCATAAGCGCCAGGGCCACGATCAGCCATTCAACCGTAGCAGAAAGCGCCGAGGCCCCGGTCGATGCAGCTTGTGCTCTATCTGAAAGCGTAAGGGTCGCTGATGAACGTTGTATTCCCTTCTGCGGCTGGGAGACCCTCGTGACTCCGGGGTCTGTGACAACCTTGTGGTGTGGCAGCATTTCCGGCGCTATGGTTGGGCTGGGTGCGACCGTGGGTGTCGGTGCAGGTGCTTCGCCGCGATATTGCAGCATCAACGCGATCACTTTCCCGGCCCAGGATGGCGAATTTGAAGTTCCTACATACGGGTGCGAAATCGCATACACCGTGCTCAGGCCACGATCTACATACCTGATTTGCAGGATATGAAACCAGTCAGCAATGGCGGCTGAATAACTTGGGTAGAGGGTATAGCTATAGGCTGAGGGATAACCCGCGCTGCCGCGCACGCCGCCTGGATTGCTATTAGTCAGTCCCACACCCGTCTCGCCGTCATTGGTCTCCCTCCACCATACTGCGAGTGCGAAAGCGTCATCAATATTCGCCTGGCGAGAAGTCTGCTCGACCAGCTTGCCCGTGCCGACCATAGGACTGCCTAGCCGCGAAAAAATAGCATCAACCGTCGCGGCTGGTAATGACGGAGGGCCAACAACGCTCAAATCGCCGCTGGAGATAAGCGCATCGGTGTGGCTAGCATTGGTGGGTACAACTAATCGCCCTCCAATGAGCAGCGCAAACCCACCACCAATCAAGGTGATTACCATGAAAAGGATGATAGATTGGAATATATTTTTTGTAGGCTTTTGGGCGCAATCAATGCTGCCCCTACAGAATTTTTTACTCATGTTCCCTGTATCGTCGTATCAATCTACGGGCATGTTTCTTTATAAAAAACCAGGATTCACGTCCTATTCTGTAGATATAACGAACCAATACGTGCTGAAGCGCATAAATCGTACTTTAGGCATGTGATGGCAGCCTACAAAACCCGTTCATACTAAGTAGTAACTCTCGTAGATTGTATGCTATACTGGGAGACGATAAGTGTTCTGAGAGAGATGGGAGTCCAGAATCATTAGCCCACAGCAAGGTAACGGCAAAAACAATACACAAACAGGGCAGCTAAATCCGCGAACTCTCCTGCATAAACGCTATGTCATTATGCAGACCATTGGGCAGGGGGGTATGGCCGCCGTGTATCAGGCCAGGGACACCAAAAAAGGAACGCTCTGTGCCATCAAAGAGATGAGCCTCTCAACGGTTGCATCCGATGAGCGGCCACAAGCGATTCAAAATTTCCTGGCCGAGGCGCGCATTCTCTCACGCTTGAATCATTCCAACCTGCCCGCGTTCACCGACTTCTTTACCGAAGATGCGCGCCACTTCCTGGTCATGGAGTATGTGGATGGCAGCACGCTGGAAGACCTGCTCGAACGCAATGGGCGCCCATTCTCTGAACGCCGTGTGCTTGGTTGGGCCAGGCAGTTGTGCGATGTGCTGGAATACCTGCATAGCCAGCAGCCGCCCGTCATCTTCCGCGATATGAAGCCCGGCAACGTCATGCTGACGCGCACTGGCCGCATCAAATTGATCGACTTTGGCATCGCGCGCCTGTTCAGGAGCAGTGGTTCACAAGCTGACACCCAATTACTGGGCACGCCCGGTTTTGCGCCGCCAGAGCAATACGGTGGCGCGCAGACAGACGAGCGGTCAGATATCTATTCGCTGGCTATGACCCTCTTTCAATTAATGACGTGTTCCATATCCGAGAAGGGCTTCGGGCTGACGGATGTGCATAAAAACTTCCCATATGTCT
>VBHV01000233.1 GCA_005881995.1 Chloroflexota bacterium
CTGACCAATCTGGAAGACGCGGAAGGTCGTACCATTATTGGAAGGGATCACATCGATACGGTCGATAGTCGCGTCGCCGGTGTTCGTTGTGAAGAACGAGCCGGTCGCTCCATCCATCGGATTGTGCATACCATGATTGGACGCCAGCGCCCAGGGCTTATTGAAGAGCGGACTGCTAATCGTCGCTTTGATCGTGCCATCGGGCTTGAACACCCGGACATTGTTTGCAGAGAAGTTCGCTACCCAGTCTGAACCCGTCACCGTATTGAAATCCTCGAACGCTAGCCCTTTGGTGCCGGGGTTATTCATGGCGTTGAAAAGCAGGCCGGGGCCTTTTCCAGCCGGGAAACGCACAAGCGTTGTTCCAGTCGAATTCGCGCCAAAGTTCGTCACCAGGATATCGCCGGGCTTGAGAGAACCGGATGTGGTGGACGCGGTCATGCTGGTGGGAACAATCGCCACGCCGTAGGGATTGGGATCAACGGAGATTGTTTTCCCATGCCCATCCACAATAAAGGCCGTGCTACCTACAACTGAGATTCTAGTCAGGCCGTTAATGGTAGTAACAGGTTGATTGTTCCCGTTTGCATGCATTGATTGGGACTGATAGTTCATGTTGCTCGGGTTGTTGTGGTAGACGGCGTTGCCGACCAGCGTTGTTTTGAACTTGAGAAGAGCAAAGGCAGACGCGGCAGTAACTATCAGGCAAAGTAATAGGGCAATGGAAACGATTACTATAAGCTTTCGCCTCTTCATGCGCCTGGTTTTCTTTTTCGGACCTTGGGGAATGAAATCGGTGTCCCATTCACCGGGTAGGACCATTTTTTGCAACTTCGTATCCTTTCTTTTCGGGTGAAGCTTATCCACAAAAGCTCTCGCAGAAATCGCCCTGTTACACTGTGATACATCTTGAATTATTTTGAGTACAGGTAACTCAAGAAGGATATTACCCTAACGAAAAGGTGCGCATGCATGGATCCGTGATTTATTGACATAAAAGTACCTGTTGGGCATTGAGAAATCTTAACCAGCGATTTTGCTGGTATGACGAAATGTTCCCAATTTGGAGGCGCTGCGTAAAAAATGCGCATGTTATTCGTAGAGGGATGTTGGCAAGTTCTAAGCCAGGGGAATCTTCACCAAAAATGTACTCCCTTTCCCAGGTGTACTCTCAACTTCAATCGAGCCCGTGTGTTCCTCGACGATACTCTTTGCAATGGCCAATCCCAGCCCACTACCGCCGCGGTCGCGCGTGCGTGCGGGGTCAGCGCGGTAGAAGCGCTCGAAAATATACGGCAGATCCTCAGCCAGAATGCCAATACCGCTATCGCTCACTCGTAAAAGCGCAAATGAATTGTCAGTGCTGAGAGAGAGTGCAACCGATCCTTCGTAAGGAGTATATTTTATGGCATTATCCAGCAGAGCTACCAGCGCCTGCTTCAGCTTGTCGACATCTCCATACACCTGCGCGGGCGTAATATCTTGCAGGAAGATACGCGGCCCGTTCTGTTTACGCGCATCCTGTCCATCCTCATCAACTGGCCGGTATTGTCGATACACTTCAAGCAAGAGGCTATCGAGGTCTACTTTTTCGCTGTATGTCTGGTACTTCTTATAGCCATCGTCTATCGATACCTGCGATGTATTGTCAGCGCGTGCCAGCGTAAGCAGGTCATTGACCAGGCGGCCCATGCGGTCTGCTTCTGCACGCGCATCGGTCAACGCGGCTTCTACCTCGTTGGGAGCGAGGTCGGGAGCCTTTGCCAGGAGATCAAGATTGCAGCGAATGGAGGTGATCGGAGCGCGCAGTTCGTGCGAGGCATCGGCCACAAAGCGCTGCTGGTATTTATAGGCTTTTTCCAGGTTGGCGAGCATGTTATTGAAAGTGCTTGCCAGGCGCGTAAGCTCGTTCTTGCCCAGCCATGATCGCTCAGGCACACGCTGGCTGAAATCCTGGGATGCGCCGATTTTTTGCGCTGTTCCGCTCATGCGCCGCACTGCCGCCAGAACGCTCCAG
The DNA here is from genome assembly GCA_005881995.1 of Chloroflexota bacterium. Next base: position 2,018 of record VBHV01000233.1, read on the forward strand.
GTGATGAGCCATCCTCCCAGCAGAGCCAGTACCATCACGAGCGCGCCGCCCCGCCAGAGCAACGCTTGCAGGTCGCTCAATGATTGCTCGATGTCCTGTTCTGAGCGAGCCGTCTGGATGATATTATTCAGGCCGAGGCCGCTATTGATGGTGGTGTAGACACGCACGTGCTGACCCTCGTAGGTGATAGTGCTGTAGATGCTGTTGGGGGATCCACCAGGGGTGTAGGGATGGGCCTCTATCCATAGCGCAGCCTGTTTGTCCCAGGGAATGGGACTGGTGTCGAAGCCCGCTACACTGGATTGCAATCCGTCCTGGAAAGTGGAGGTGGTCGTAGCAAGCAGATGTAACTGGCTATCCAGTACCTCAATTGCTACATCACCGGCACCCAGACCGTTAATGCTGTTCGATAGATAAAGAGGAAGATTACCGGATTGTTGAGCTATAGACAAGTCTTTACCAATTTTGACGCTCGTTGCTCTACTACTCAGGGTGTTATCCAGGTCATGGTACGCGCGTTGTTCCGCCTGGGTGTAGACGGCGCTGCCAAAAAACCAGAGCGCAAGCCCCAGCAGGAGCGCGTAGAAAAATGTCAGTCGGAGCTGTAGTGGAAGGTACATAACGTCTCCTTCCTATTCAGGGGTGCGCAGGACATAGCCAGCCCCGCGTATGGTTTGTATGAGCCGTTTCTCGCCGTTTTGCTCTAGCTTGCTGCGCAGGTGACCGATGTAGACCTCCAGGACGTTAGGGCCTCCCTCAAAATCATTGCCCCAGATGCGCTCCATCAGCAGCGAGCGTGTCAGGACGATGCGTGGGTTGCGCAGGAACAGAGCCAGTAGTTCAAATTCGGTCGTGCTGAGATCAATGCGGCGGTCGCCCCGCCTGGCTAGGCGGGTGGCCATATCCAGTTCCAGGTCCTCAAATAGCAGCACCTCACGGGCGATATCGGAGGGGTTGTGCCTGCGCAGCAATGCTTTCACACGCGCGAGCAATTCCTCGAGGGCGAACGGCTTGACCAGGTAATCGTCCGCCCCCGTTTCGAGTCCCGCTACGCGGTCTACAACCGCGTCACGCGCCGTCAGCATCAGTACGGCTATGCTATCTCCGGCGCTGCGCAGGCGGCGACAGACCTCAAGCCCGTCAATACCAGGAAGCATGAGATCAAGAATCACCAGGTCGGGCGGCTTCGTGCGAGCCACCATTAAGGCCTGTTCGCCATTCCCGGCCACCGAGACCTGGTAGCCCTCGTAGGCAAGCGTGCGGCGCAGTGCACCTGTCACGCGGCTATCGTCATCGACAATCAAAATGTGGGCGTTCATAAAAGAACCATTATCAATTGGCTATCCATTCTATGCCCCAGGGAGCATGGGCAGGTCCCTGGAGTACCTGTTCGGATTGGCCTGTGGCGGCATCGAGCAGGGTAATACCACTCGTGGGATTAACGGCATACAGTGTCCGGTTATCCACGCTCAGCGCTATCCCAGTAAAGGATTGCCCCGGCAGGAAGTTTTTGAACATCCCGCGCTTCGCAGACAGGTCAAGCGTGTTCACCGACCAGATACCATTCACTCCAACAAAGTAGAGCGTAGACTGGTCGGGCGAGAGTACTGCTCCATTGCGCAGCACGCGCGTCTTATCGTCGCTGCTAATACTGCTGACATTGGGATTAAAATGCTGTATAGCCACGACCTGGTCGCTATAGATATTACTGGTGCCCGCGTTATTCAAGTCGATTTCACTGGCTACACCTAACGCGCCGTTGGCAGCATAGAGTTTTGTGCCATCAGCCGAGAGGGTCAGTGTGTAATAGTGCAGCAGATCAGCAGATTTTCCCACGGGCAAGTTGATGCAGCGCGCAAACGGGAAGCCTGGATCGAGCGGCAGGATATGCACGAAGGCGATGTTATGGTCTGTATCAATGTATAGCGTGTAAAATGTCGAACCGTCACTTGATACCTGCCGCGCTACTGCCTTACCTGTCATATTGGGGTCGTTGAGTTCTGATTTGTCAACGATCGGGCTTTGATACAGCTCGTTTTCCGGCACGTTGTACAGTTCAACATAGTAGTGGCCTGTTCCATTGTTCAGGCGCTGCAGCAAAGTGAATGGTTTTGGTGAGCTTGCCAGCTTGCGTGTCAACCAGGGCAATAGTTGTTGCGCTGGTTGACTGGCTCAACTGACGCAGAGCCAACCAGTGTCCATCGAACGACAGCACGGCATTGTCAAAACCTGGCTCGGCTGTCGAATAGGACCCGTTGATGACCAGTGAACGTATGATCGTGCCGTCCTGCGTGTCGACAACAGAGATAGTGGTCTGGTTTTTCTGTACCTGCGTTGCAATCAGTCGTTGATGATCCATCGAAGTGAGGCCGAGTGGCAGTGTCATCGCCGGGTTGGTACTGCCGGGATGAAATACGATGATGTGCTGCCCAACACTGTTGGAAGATTGGACTGCAGGTGTATAGCCATCCAGCACATACAGGTTTTCTCCACCGGGAGGCGTCACCGCGTGTGAAGTGTCAGTACTCGTCGAGGGAGTGGAGCCACAGGCAGCAGCGAGAGGAAGTAGCATACTCAGCATCACGGTAAGCCAGACAAAAGGTTTTTTAGGCATGACCCCAGTCTCCTTTGCTCACGAGAGCACGTACAGCATGCACATGCTCATCATATCATATTCCGAAAGAGAGTTTGTCGCTGTAGATGATATAGTATAGGCAACTGAAATACAGATAACGCATTCCTGAATTGAAGCTGAATTACTCGAAAGATGAGAATTATGTCGCTTTTGCTGTCTCCGGTGACGGCTGATGAAACCGAATCGCTTGTTCCTTTCTTGCGAGATGCCGATGAAGATGAAGCCCGCATTCGTGCTGCATTGCAGGATACAGCCAATACAAATTATGTGGCTCTTGTGGACAATATGGTTGTTGGAGCTGCGACGGTGCATTGGGAAGAACGTGAAAGCGAGATTATCTATATTGCAGTGGCTGCCGGGCTTCGCGGGCGTGGATATGGTAAAGCCATCATTGAAGCTCTATTCCGTGAGATGCGCCAGCGAGGAGTGCAGTCATTGCTGGTAGGGACGGCGAACTCCTCTCTCGATAATATCGCCTTCTATCAGAAGTGCGGATTCAGATTGGATTCCGTTCGGCGAGATTACTTTGAATATATTCAGCCGCCTATAATGGAGCATGGCATTCCAGTAAGAGATATGCTGGTGATGAGATATAGACAATAATGTCAGGTCATGAGAAAAAGGCCTTGGCGTATATGCTCTCTGAGATAGGTGCGTTGACATTTAGTGGCAGGTGTTCGCTGCATACACTCGTTGCCTGCAAGCTGTAAGCTCCAGGTGAAAGATTCATTTCCCTTACTGTGGGCCGTTCGGTGGACGAGGGCGCGATAAATCACGCCCCTACGAATCCTGATCTCCCGGCTGCTGTAAGGGTTTCATCGCTTCGGGCGTCTTGCCTTTAAGGGGATGAATCCAGGATTTTATGCGAAGATAGAGGGCCATCAGGCCGCCGAACCACAGGCCGCCGTAGATGTAGCCTGCCATCACATCGCTAGGCCAGTGCGCGCCAAGGTAGATCCGCGAAGGGCCAATCAGGATGATGAGCGAGGTGCAGATGGTCAGCAGGATATTGCGCAGGCGGCCTGAACGCCAGTTGGTCGCCAGCAGGTAATCCAATAAGCCAAAGAGGTTCATATATTGCATCACATGGCCGCTGGGGAAGCTCGGCTCATTAATCACCCGCGCCACTGTCACCAGCTCTTTCGTTGGACGCGGGCGTTTGATGAGGTGTTTCACAATTGTGTTGAGGATGTTGGATGACGCGGTGAGCAGCACGAAAATGGACTCGAGACGGAAAAGCAAGATGCAGAAGATACCGGCAATGCTAAAGGTGAGCGGGATGCCAATTCTGGGAAAGCCAACCTCAGAGATAGCTATCATGAATTGGCGTATCCAGGGTTTGCGCTGGCGCTGTAGATTGCGCGCGATAGTTTTATCACCGGGGAAGAATTGCGTGTAGCGAGCGATCAACGAAATCATGATCGCCCCTGAGAGCAGCCAGAGGTAGAATGCCAGGAAAATAGTTCCACGCGAAACGGCGCGGCGACCCGAAACCGATGTCTCTGCTGCCGTACGCTGCGCCTCAGTCACTACGGGTTTCACGTTTTGCTCTGCCGCCGTAGTGAGTTGTGGCAGCACGGGGGCTGCACCCGTGGCTGTCTCTGGCTCTGGTTTTCTGGCGGGTTGTGGTGTCTTCTTCATGATTGGATCACTCCTTTGTGGTTACTATTCCCTACGGTGTAGAGATACTGGTATCCCCTTTTCACTTCCCAGTGCTTCTTCCTGCGCATTTTCCTTAAGTCCCGGCGCTGCCTTCCCTGAAACACGAACACGCAGCGCGCCTGGTAAAACCTTGACAAACGCCGGTGTATTGCCCAGCAATTCCCCATCGGCCTGAATCTCCAGGGGCTGATCAGCATCAACACGCAGCGATTGAACGCGCAGGTATCTGAGCTTGGGTTGGTATAGACGCCTGCCCTGGCTGATAGAGATGGCATGCCGTAGATACTCAAATTTACTGAAGTTACTGTAAATGATTACATCCAGCAACCCATCGTCCATCAGTGCATCCGGGGCTGCCTGCAAATGCACGCCGTAAAACGGAGCATTACAGATTGTCACCTGTAAGGCATGATAGGGGCTATCCTGGCGTTCATCGATGGTGATTCTAAGACGGGTCGGCTTGAAGCTGAGTAATGTTTTCAACCCGGTAATCGCCCCACGTATGTTTGTAAGCATACCTGGACGCTTGATATCCTCTGCTGCCGGGAATAGGGCTGCCTCAAGTCCAATGCCCGCTACTTCAAGAAAAACATGGTCATTGATTTTGCCTACGTCTATAGTGCGAGTTTCCCCTTTCACAATGGTGGTACAGGCGGCCGGTATGGTATCAGGAATATTGAGACTGCGCGCCAGGTTATTCATCGTTCCTGTCGGAATAATTCCCAGAACGCTTTTTGTACCGACCAGGCCATTGGCAACAGCGTGAATCGTCCCGTCTCCCCCCACAGCGATGACCAGTTCGGCATGCTCCTCCGCAGCACGTCTTGCCAGGCCCTGTCCTGTATCTTCGGGCGTCGTATGGTAGATTTTTGGCTCGATACCATAGGCGCGCAATGCTTCCACGACAGTGCGTTCGGTCTCTTCTGGTGACATACGTTTTTCAGTCACCGTTGATATGCCAGAAGTCGGGTTCACTATCAACACAGTATTCATTCTGTTCTGCCCTTTGTTTATGTATAAGTATCGACGGGGTCATCTCATAGCCAATTTTAATATGCTACAATACGTTTCGATACAGATTGCTATGTAACTTGATCTTGTTTCCCATACTAGACACGCGAAACTCGACAGAAAAGGATACATGCTATGTCAGACCTGCTAAACTCCCCAACCCTATCAAACCTTATGCCAGATACGGAAGGAGTTAACTTTTATAGCGCTGATCCCGATCTGTCATTTCTTTTGAGACGCCACCTTTCTGACGAGGATTACGAGCGAGCGCAGCTTATCCTCGCCCACCTGGGGTCGGTGGCCTCACGTGAAATGGACGAGCTGGCGGCGGAGGCCAATCGCCAGGGACCTGTGCTGGTGCAGTACGATAAAAAGGGCCAGCGCATCGACGAAGTGGTCTTTCACCCCGCCTATCATGAACTGGAACGCATCGCTTATGAAGACTTTGCTATCGCGGCATGCAGTCATCATGAAGGCGCGTTGAGCTGGCCTGGACGCGTTCCTCAGCCTGTCAAATTCGCGCTTGGCTACCTGGGTATGCAGGCCGAAGCGGGCGTCTTCTGTCCGGTGTCGATGACCGATGCTCTTGCTCGTGTCCTGGAACGTTATGGCAGCGAGTCGTTGAGACGCCGCTTCCTGCCGGGACTTACCGCGCTAACCATGGCTGAACTTCAGCAGGGCGCGATGTTTCTGACGGAAAAACAGGGAGGATCAGATGTTGGGCTGACAACGACCGTTGCGAAACCACGCATAGCGGTGGGCAATGGGTTCCAGCCGGAATGGGAACTGTGGGGTGAGAAATGGTTCTGCTCCAATGTCTCCGCCGAGATCATTTTGACGCTGGCTCGTCCAGAAGGCGCCCCACCTGGCACTCGTGGACTGGGATTGTTCCTGGTGCCAAGAACCCTGGAAGATGGCACACGCAACGCCTACACCATCAATCGCCTCAAAGACAAACTGGGCACGCGCTCACTGGCGACGGGTGAAGTCACACTGCAAGGCACGCAGGCGTACCAGGTCGGGGCGTTAGATCGCGGTTTCGTGCAGATGACCGAGATGATAAACCTGACGCGCATCTGGGCCGCCATTGGTTCGCTGGCAGCCATGCGCCGCAGCTATCTAGAAGCTGTAGTGCATACACGCGGGCGCATCGCCTTCGGGCGTCCTCTGGCGGATCACCCCCTCATGCGCCGTCAACTGGTTGACCTGCTGGTGGAGATCGAAGGCTGCGCGGCCCTGGCATTCGAGACGGCGGCGATACTTGAACGCGTAGACAGGCATGGCGTGGAAGAAGATCGCCGCCTGCTGCGCATCATGACCCCGCTCTGTAAATACTACATCCCAAAACGCAGTGAACACGTGACGTTGGAAGCCCTGGAGATGCGCGGCGGCAATGGCTATGTCGAAGACTGGGTAAACCCACGTCTGCTGCGCGACACGATTGTCAACGTCATCTGGGAAGGCTCCAGCAACGTGATCGTGCTGGACGTAGCGCGTGCGGTACGCCGCGAAGGAGCGGCCTCTGCCCTCTTTGGCATGCTCCACCAGCGTCTCCAATCGCTGCAACATGCTATCGTGGTACCTGTTGCCGGGCAAGTGCAAGCCCTGGTCAATTCGCTGGCGGAGCGCTTACGCGAACTCGAAAGACTCGACTCCGAAAGCGCCCAGTTACCTATGCGAGGGCTGGTTGAACGTATGGCGCAGCTCACCATCGTCACCCTTTTGTTAGAGCAGGCCGAAGCCGAATTGCTGCGCGAAACGGAGGGGACAGGCAAACGGAAGTGGTTGATCGCCCTTCTCTTCTTGCATCGCCATATCCTGGTGCATCCCGACGGTTGGGCCGCTGACAACGATCCGACCGCGCTCAATCATTTTGACGCGCTGGTCGATTGGCAGGCCATTCCGTTGGGTTAAGGGGATTACATCCTCGAGTGCTTAGAGGCAAGGTGATCACTTTGGATAGAGGTGGCTTGTTGCACACGAGCGGCTATGTTTTCCAGTTCTTGCAAAGAACACCTCATATTGGCAAGGTTCTGTTCAAGTGTTTTCGGCCTTCCCGTTGCCGGGAAGCAGTCCTCGATCTGCTGTGTGTCCTGGCGCAACTGAGCAAGTACTGGGTTCAGTTCGTCTCCCAACGTTCTCAGGATCGTCTCGTTGGCTCTTTGAGCTGCTCTCAGTTCTCCTGTGCGCTGCTCGACCAGGCGCTCTAAGTTGAGCGCGTAGCGCTCTAAAGTCTGTTGTTGCCTTCGGATCTCTTGCTGCAAGCGCTGCGTGTGCAGAGCTCGATAGAGGGAGGCGACCAGGTCATCCCGATCAACGGGTTTGAGAATATAATCGTAGGCTCCTCCACGTAGCGCCTGAATCGCCAGATCGTGTTCACCATGTCCGGTGATGAAAAGAACCGGAATCTCTGGATACTGCTGGGACGTGACAGCCAGCAAGTCAAAGCCATCCATGCCTGGCATCTTGATATCGCTGACAATGGCGTGATATTCGTGCTGTTGAAGCAGCTTGAGTGCCTGCGATACAGAGTCAGCCGTGTGAACCTGGACGTTGCTCATGCGCAGGCTCACCATAAGTGATAGTGCCTGCTGGAGGGCTGGATCATCATCAACTAGCAGAATCCGGGCTGTTTCCATGCTGAAATACCTTTCGTGTGTTCTCCTCAACACGGAGTTTGAGTGCATTGGGGCGTATCCTTTCCCCTTGTACGACGCAAGCGGCATCTCCCAGCTCAGGTTGCATCGACGAGCAAAGGTTAGAAATTTCCTTCTTCGGTCTAAAACGAAATAGAATTCCTATGAGGAGTACGGTTGAGCAAGCGAGCAAGTTTCAATTTGCTTGATCAATAGTACCGAATTCCTCACAAGGTTTTGTTAAAGTTCCATAACGCTGTCAAGTTGTGGGAGAACCCACATCCCCCAAAAAAACCGTTGACCAACGTCATAATAAAGTGGTACACTACGCAAGCATCTCTGCCACCAATCCATCAGGATGAAGGCATCGATGCAAATCCGACACGGGATAGACATTGGCTATCCCGCATAACCGCGTGTCAGTGAGACAAGTATAAGAAACCAGAACCCCCCCCATACGCGGAGGGTTGCTGGGTTTTTGTGCTGGAAAAAACAGGAGAGGAAGTGATGCTGCGTTTCTATATTGAAGTGGCCCGCACAGCCTTCCGGCGGCAACTCATCTATCGCTGGGCCAATATTGCCGGGCTGATCACCAACATCGTCTTTGGCATCATCTTCAGCTATGTGATGATCGCCCTTTTCCAGGTGCGTTCGATGGCGGGCGGCTACGATCTAAAGGATGCCCTGCGCTACGTCTGGCTCGTGCAATCGCTGGTCATGGTCGTGCTGACCTTTGGCTGGTACGATCTGATGCTCACCATCCGCTCAGGTGAAGTCGTCTCAGACCTGAGCAAGCCCTGCGATTTCTACTGGTACTGGTTCAGTCGCGAAATCGGGCGCAGTTGCTATTACGTGTTTTATCGCGCGCTCCCAACCTACCTGGCGGGCATGCTGCTCTTTGGCTTTGGCGCTCCCCTCGATTGGCGGCTCTGGCTGGCCTTCATGCTCAGCCTGCCGGTTGGCGCTATGATCGGTATCGCCTATCGTTTCCTCTTCAACATCGCCGCCTTCTGGATTCTCGAGGCTCGCGCCCCTGGCACACTGGCTACCGTTATCGCGCTGGTTTTCACAGGAAACTACGTCCCCTTGCCCTTTTTCCCAGGATGGTTACATGCTATCGCCGATTGGCTGCCCTTTAGCGGCCTGATGAACGTACCTGCTCAGATCTTCCTGGGGAAACTCACCGGCGTTCCCATGTTGCTTGAATTTCTACGCCAGTCGCTCTGGCTTGTCGTCTTAACGCTCATCGTGCGCGCCGTCACCACTCAGGCGACCCGGCGCGTCGTTGCCCAGGGTGGCTAATGAGGAGATGCACCATATGCAAGAGATATTGAGTGATCTACGACTCTATCGACGTCTGATTGTTATACAAATACGCGGGCAAATGCAATATAAGCTCAACATTGTAATAGATATACTGACCTACTTCGCTGTGACGGGCCTGGAATTTGTCACCATGCTCCTGTACTTTGTTCCGTTCCCTACAATGCTTGGCTGGCGCGTTGGCGAAGTGGCGATGCTCGCCGCCGTCACCTCGTTTAGCTTTGGAATGGCTGAACTTTTCGGAGCAGGCATCGATGTCTTTGATGAAACGATTCGCCGGGGAGACTTTGACCGCGTGCTACTGCGCCCCGTGGAGGCGCTCATCCTGGTAGCCAGCAGCGAATTTCGCCTGCGCCGCCTGGGACGCATGACACAGGGTATGCTCGGCTTTGCCTTCGCGCTTGTCCTGCTCCACGGCGTGGACTGGACCCCCTTGAAACTCATTGCATTGCTCATTGGCATAGTAAGTGGCTCATTCATCTTCGTTTCCATCTTGCTCCTGGGGGCCACGATGTGCTTCTGGACAGTCCAGACCACCGAACTGACGAGCAGCCTGTACTACGGAGGGCGCGAGATGTTGAGCTACCCAATCACCATCTATCACCAGGCACTGCAGCGTTTTCTGCTGTTCGTGATTCCCCTGGCTTTTGGCACGTTTCTCCCGACCTGCTACCTGCTGGATAGGCCACTGCCGCTGGGTTTGCCGGTATGGGTCACATTTCTTGCGCCAGTTGTTGGGCTGGGTTTCGCCAGCGTCGCGGTGTGGGTCTGGGGATTTGGCGTAAGGCGATATCAGAGTACGTTTGTAAAAGGAGAAACAAACAATGTTAGGTATTCAGCAAAGGAGGTGTTCCCAATGGAAACCATGATCGAGGCCAATGGTCTGAGCAAATCATTTCGTATTACGAAAAGACGGCCAGGTTTGCTGGGTGGATTGCGCAGCGTGGTGAATCCCCAGGTACATATCGTCAAGGCCGTGCAAGATCTTACGCTGCTTATTGAACGAGGAGAGATGATCGGGTTGATCGGGCCAAACGGAGCAGGCAAGTCCACGACCATTAAGATGCTCACCGGCATCCTCCAACCGAGCGGCGGAACGGTGAGTGTGGCTGGACTCAGCCCCCTGCGCCAGCGTAAAGAACTGGCGAGACGCATTGGCGTTGTCTTCGGCCAGCGTTCGCAACTGTGGTGGGATTTGCCACTCATCGATTCACTGCGGCTGCTGCGCTTCCTATACCGCGTGCCCGAAGAGCGTCACACCGCCAACCTGGATCGCCTGCGCAGTATG
>VBHV01000234.1 GCA_005881995.1 Chloroflexota bacterium
TCCTACCAGGCGCAGTCTGGGTTTCAGGTCTTTATGCCATTCATCTGGGGCATGCATCATTCGTCCCCAGGCATGCAGCAGCACATCGATCCCTTTGGCATAGTCCATGCGAGCCACACAGACGACATCACGCTCTGGCTTCGTTGGTTCTGGTCGTAATTCGGGTGCAGGGTGAAATTTCGTCGTGTCAATACCGTTAGAGATGCGCACGATCTGTTCAGCGCGAAATCCTCGCGAGGTGAGATAAGGATAGCCACGATTACTCAGAACCTGGTAAAATGCATCTGACTTCCGCAAAAAACTCAGGATTGCGTGGCCGCCGAATGCTGTCTGAGGCAAATAGCTCAGATCACCTGAGGCCGAGGCACAGTCGATAAAATCGACGTTTAAGAAGCTCAGGTCGGTCAGGGTGTCAAGCGTATCGGCCATCAGCTTCACATCCTGCTCCATCTGTGCGCGTTGCGCATCATTTGGCCCGGTGCTCTGGATGCTGATGATGACAGGTTTATGGGTGAGTTTGCCAATGAGGGTCGCGGCAGCCGCAACAGGAGATACCTGTAAGACATGGATTACACTATAGCGGTGGCGCAGCCGCCAGAGGCTAAAGAGTATGCCTATATCGATTGGCAAATGCCCGAGCCTACCGAGACGCAATATCCCCCCGCGCTTGTATATCCCACCCACACGCACAACCGGTAAGCCATCAATCGTTTCTGTCCGTTTCCATTTTCTATCGTGACGCAGCGTGACAACAATAACGTCATACCCGAGAGCCTGAAGCTGACGAGCCTGTTTTTCGGCCTGAACCTCTGCACCACCAACCCTGGGCCAGAACTGAAAGGAAACAAGGCAGACACGAATACGGTCTTCCACAATGAATCTCCTCAATATCTCATAGCGAGCCCTAAACTCCAGGGCCTGCTGAAGTGTGTTCAAGCATTTCTTGTCGGACAACCTTCATTCGCGGCTGTGTTGTCTCATCAAGTGATGCTTCATCGGCTTCCGGTAACGGTTTCGGCGTTGACCAGTTGAGCGCAAACGGCAGGGCCATCAAGATCCAGAAGTAGACCGCGATTGCCTGAATCCAGAAATCGTTCGACTCTTGAGATTGGAACAACATACAGATAAAGGCTGCTAACGCTGCCGCGTACAGCATACGGCGCTCTCCAGTGGCTTTTCGTAGTCCCGCAATCAAACCGACAAGCATCACAATAAAAACCAATGAGAGCAGGATTACTCCGATGATACCGTGATCGTAAAGGGTACCGATAAAGAGATTGGATGGCGCAGTCGCGATACTGCCAACAGTCAGGCTGGCCAACAGAGCATCGGATGCCTGTAAACCATTACCCAATAATCGAGTCGGATCAAAACTCTGAAGGAGTGCCTGCCAGAGATATGTGCGTCCATTGATCGATGCTATGTCCTGAGTAAAGAAGCGGTCGAAGAGAGGGACGTGGCCAACCGTTTCCAGGAGAACCAGCATCACGGCCAGCGCCACGACACCGCTGAGCATTCCTATCCTCAGCTTGCGCGAGGGGAGGAAGCAGATCATGACGATGATGGCCACCGGCAAGCTGATATAGGCGCCTCGCGAGAAAGTCACTCCGGTTCCCACCAGGAGGATGAGGGTCACGATCAAACCGACAACGCGCTTGATGCCTCGCAATGTAAATGTGCGATAGATGGCAAAGGGAATCACTATGGAGAGCAGTAAGGATAGCCCTGGCGCCGCGTTATAAATTGAGTAAGCGCGGAACACTCCGGTAGAGTCGAGAACACCATATTGCTTAGTTAACCAACCGTAAATGCCATACAGAGCAATGAACGTAGTTGGCACCAGTATCGCATCGATGAGGCCGAGCATGCGCCGCCGCGTGGTGATTACATTGATCGTCAGCACGCTCAGTGCCGCAAAATCCACGAGACTGAGCCAGAATATTAGAAATGGTACGGTGCCAAGGGGAGAGAGCCCAATGCTAGCTAATGCCCATAGCAGGTAGATAGCAAGGAAGACGAGAACTGGCATGCGTTTAAGTGTCTGTCTGATGGGCACGCAGGCCATCAGAAGAAAGGTCGGAATGGTCAAAGCCGAGAGAAAGTTGTTCCCGTTGAAGAATGGCAGGTTTGAGCCGATGAATGCATTGATCAGTGCCCAGGCAATCAACAGCACGTAGGGATAGCGCAGGAAGACCAGTATGATGATCGCGCCGAAGGAAACGCGCAGCGCATACAAGGAGTTGTAGAACATACCGATCATCCCGGCTATGAAGACAGCGAATATGACGCCGACGCGTCCGAGTTGGCGACTCACATTATACTGAATCCTGAACCAGGAGGAATTGCGTTGTTTCCACGATACCCAGCGTATGTAGTTATTGCCAAGGCCTAGTTTCCAGATCACTGTTAATACCTCTCCTGGTGGCGTAAGAAGATTGAGCTTGCCGATTGAGCGGCGCAGCGCGAAGAGCAAGATAAACATGGTACAGCAGTATACTGCCGAGGTAGCCAGAGCAATGCCCATGCTCTGCCATAAACGTGCGAAGATATAATCAAAGATGGCGTTGGCGCTCACGCTGAAGATGGTGACGAACATCAACACACGGGTTTTGCCGAGGGCATTGAAAGCCTTCGAAAGGATAAAGCCAAACGCCATAGGCGCCAGACCCAGAGTGAAACCCACTAATGTGCTCGCAGTCAGAGCTGTATCCTCAGAGGTAAATGCTCCACGCTGAAAAAGTAACTGCACTATTGGGTGCGCCAGTATCGTCATGAACGCGCTCATCGCTATTGTGGTAATAGCAACAGCCCAGAGATACAGCCGCAACGTCTCCTTGAAGGCCTTCATATTGTTGCTAGAAACTTGATAGGAGAGATAGGGAAGAACCGCGCGCCCGACCGAAACAAATATGATACCGACGGGGACGCTATTCAGCTTGAGCGCGTAGTTAAGTGCAGAGATACTGCCATTCGAGAGAGATGAGGCAAAGATCTGATCGACAAGAGGGCTTGCTTGAATGATCAAGGCCGTTAGCAATGCAGGTCCGGCTATTGCCAGAATCGATGCGACGGCCGGGTTTCGCAAGTTTATGTTTAGCCTGTAGACGAGCTTGGCCTGCCGTACACGTATGAAGAACACAAAGAGCTGGAGGCAAAGCCCAACCAGCCCACCTACACATAACGCAACTATACCGAAATACTTGCCTACCACCAGCACAAATATGGCTGTAGTGAGCGGCACCAGCATGCCGGCGTAGGCAGGCCAACCATATTGACCTTCCGCGTTCAAAATACTTTCCAGTAGGCTGATTAACACCTGCAACACAAGTATTGGTATAATAAATGGCGCCAGGCTGGCCGCCAGCCCTGTACTAGATGAACCTAACGCCGGGGCAGAGAGATGAACAACCTCGAAGCGAAAGATGAACATCACCACCATGAGCACCACGGTGCCCACCAACAATACATTCAGCAAAGTGCTAAAGAGTTCGGATGCGCGCTTCCTTCCTTCCTGGGAACGGACACGTATATAAACCGGGACGACCGAGTATTCAACCGTACCGCCTATTAACTGAGCTACCAGGGAGGGTACGAGAGCTGCGACAAAATACGCATCCATCGCATCCCCTAAGCCGAAGCGGCCAGTCACGATGATCTGATAGACCAGTCCCATCACCCGAATCAACAGCGCCGCAGACGCAAGGCTCATCAACGCACGAAAGATGTTTTTATTAGGAGATTTAAGGCGTACCGCCGCCAGATATGCGCTGCTAGTACCTGTAGGCTGCGTAATGTCAGCATCTATAAAAGGATCAGGCATGGTTTACGACCGTTCTACGGAAGAAAGCAAATAGCACATACATAACAAAATTGGTGAAACCTCTTTACAACTTTCAGAGCAGAAGCACTTTCTCATCCCTGTATCCCTGCGTCGAGTTGCGAGTGTCTACGATGGAGCGCGCTTCATGTAAAATCCAGGGAATATCGTAGTAGCTATGGTCAGTGACGATGACTGTGCAGTCTGCCGCCTGCAACAAGCCACTGCTCAGGGTCTGTGAGTAGAATGTCCGACCGAGTAATTGCAGGGAGGACACATATTCATCATTGTAGAGTACCACCGCTTTGCGTTCAATCAACTCCTGGATGATGTCTAGAGCCGGTGACTCGCGTACATCACCTACGTTGCGTTTATAAGCAACCCCCAACACGAGAATAGTCGCACCGTTGAAACAACGACGCTGCTCATTGAGAGCCTGGCCGATCTTGTCCACGACATAATGTGGCATACTGCTGTTGATCTCCGCAGCCAGCTCAATAAAGCGGGCGGTGTAATCGAGCGTTTTGAGCTTCCAGGAAAGATAATGCGGATCAACAGGAATACAGTGTCCACCTAATCCCGGCCCAGGAAAAAACGGCATGAAACCAAACGGCTTTGTCGCCGCCGCTTCAATGACTTCCCAGACGTTAATGCCAAGTTTATCGCAAATAATAGCGATTTCGTTGACCAGGCCGATGTTGACCGCCCGAAATGTGTTTTCCAGTAGTTTTGCCATCTCGGCAACACGTGCAGAAGAGAGAGGTATGACCTTTTTGATGGCGGCTTCATAGAAGGCATGTGCCAGTTCTGTACAGGTCTGGGTAATGCCTCCAACGATTTTGGGCGTGTTCTGTGTGCCAAAGTCGGGATTGCCCGGATCGATACGCTCCGGTGAAAATGCCAGGAAGAAATCAACCCCTACTTTCAGTCCGGTTGACTCCAATACCGGCAACAAAACCTCATTGGTTGTACCTGGGTAAGTTGTGCTTTCCAATACGATGAGCTGTCCCGCATGCAGATGGGCCTGAACCTCATGGGTCACTGAGACTATATAGGAAATATCTGGATCACGTGTTTTCCGAAGCGGAGTTGGAACGCAAATACTGATAGCATCGATCTCATCCAAAACAGCGTAATCGCTGGTAAAATGCAGGCGATTTTTCTGGATGAGAGCTTGCAATGTACTGCTCGAAATATCAGGGATATAACTTTCCCCCCGGTTAGCCAGGTCGACTTTTTGCTTGTCCACGTCAATGCCCTCGACCTGGAAGCCTGCTTCTGCAAATGTGATCGCCAGTGGCAAGCCTACATAGCCAAGGCCGATGACAGCAACGCGCAAGGAACGCGTAGAGATTTTCTCGTGCAGTTGACGATGCATCCTAGTTTTCCCTATCCTTTTCCTTTAGTGGACGGGCCAGGGTAACCGTGATATCCATGTTCTCCTGGTTCGCATTATGGTTCACGTTATGCTTCACCAAACCGTTCATCGGCGGTGTATTGGGAGGCGTGCCCATGTTTTTTCCAAGTTTACTCTGGCGTAGCGATACATCGTTCAGATATTCACGAATCTCGCTATCCTCTGACCAGCGATTCTTATTGATGACGACTCCCAGTATAGTTGCACGTGTTCTGTTCAATACCTGCCTGGCACGTAAGAGAATCTTACGAGGCGTACGCGAGGCATCAACAACGAATACCACCGCCTGTACATATGTGGCCAATACCTGTGCATCAGCTACTGGAAGCAGTGGAGGAGTATCAAAAATAACGTAATCAAACTGGGTTGTCTTCTTAAAATTTTCGAAGAGTTGGTGTGCTCGCGGTGAATGCAGCAACTCCGCAGGATTGGAGGAAAGCACACCTGCCGTCAGTACACGCAGCGTTTGAATCTCAGTTGGCTGACCATCTAGCTCAGTCTCATCCTCCATCCACATATCCAAAAGGGCGCTTGAAAGCCCATGGAGCTTATACAGTTGAAAGTGCTTGTGGAGACTGGGACGGCGCAGGTCTGCATCTACTAACAGCACTCGCTTGCCCGACATTGCTAAAAAAGTGGCAAGGTTTGCAGCAATGGTACTTCTACCTTCTGCGGCGAGAGCGCTTGTAACCATTACCAGCTTGAAAGGTTTGATCGCCTGCGCAGCAATAAGGTTAACACAGAGCATACGACACCCCTCTGCAAAAGCAGGTACCTCCTCAGGATTTTTGACACGCTGTCTGCGCGAAAGTTGCGGAACAGTTGTCAGCGTGTCCAGGCCCAAAATCTCTTGCACTTCTTCGGGACTATCCAGACGGTCATCCATCCACTCAAATAGAACAATCAAAACTACGGCAAGCGCGAGGCCGATCAGGGCACCAATAGCCGCATTTAATGTTGCTTTGGGGCTAATTGGAGAGGTGGGAAGTTCCGCAGGCACAACCTGGACGCCTCCTGAGAGACGTGTATTTGCAAAATTTGCGAGGCTCTGGCTAATCTCATTGGCCAGCTGTGTTGCCAGCGCCGGATCGGCATCCTGCACATCGAGTTCAATATTCTGGGTATTGGATTGTGGCTTTACCGAGATCATCCCTTGTAGTTGGGCTAATGTCAGCCCCTGATGCTTTGCAAGAACTGTATCCAGTACCCCGGGGCTATTGAGCAATTGGGCATATGTGGGTACGATTGCCAGGCTGCCATTGACATCATAGGGAGTGGTGGTTGAACTTAGACTAACCACCAGGAGAGCAGAGGCCTGGTAGACTGGTTTCATGAACTTACTAATGACGTAGCCTGTGCCACCACAAAGCACTATGCCGAGTATTACCAACCACAACCAGTGTTTGGCAAGCGTTGCATATCGTCTGAACGGGCTTTGCATATCATGACCATCCTTACTTCTAAAAGTAGCTTAGTGACAATATAGCTCTAATCTTATGTGTTACTGTATGATTTCGCACAGCAGGTAGTTCCTAATGCATGAACATTCCAAATATACCTATCTTTGTACCATTCAAGGATATCGTGACTCCCTTGAGAATTTGGTAGTTGACAACGTTGAGATATCGTTGTGAAAACCAGAACCTGGTTTACATTCCTCTCCTTTTGAAGGCTGCGGATGAGCATTTCTACACGATTTTCCGTGAAGCTTCACTGATTTTTTACCATCGTAGGCATCATTTCAACACTGCCAAATGATATCTTGGTTGCTGGGAGTATTAGTACTATCTGCTTCAAAGAGTTAAATATCTATTTTTTGAGGAGGAATTTTTTTATGAACATATCTATGGATGTAATGAAGCTGCAACCCTCTCTATCCACCTCGCAGCGCGATGTCGTGGTAGTGGGAGCCGGTCCCTACGGACTTTCAACTACTGCACACCTGCGAGAACGTGGACTGAAGGTAGCAATCTTTGGGAAGCCTTTGAAGCTCTGGCGTGAACATATGCCTGAAGGCATGCTTCTGCGTTCTTATTGGTGGGCCACGAACCTCTCCGATCCGCGCAAGAAGTATCAATTCACGCAGTACTTCGAGGAGCATAACCTGGAGCCGCCCGACCCCCTCTCGATTGAGACATTTATCGACTACGCATTGTGGTTTCAAAAGCATGCTGTACCTGACGTCGACGAAACCTATGTCGCCTC
>VBHV01000165.1 GCA_005881995.1 Chloroflexota bacterium
TTCCCAGGCGTTTTGTCTGAATATCATTAACATTACCATAATTGCGCACGTCATGTATACATAGAAAGGCACCTGTATGCTAACAGGGGGTTTTCCTGTTGCATCTCTATCTCCCTGTTTTGCATAAAAATTCGCTTTGGTAAAAGTAGATAAATTACGTCTAAGTATACAGAATGGAGGGGAGGACGATTCGCAAATCGTTTGTGCCAATGCCAGAAGCTTCAATAACGCGTTTGTTGTAGGGCCACCGTCGCTATTCACGATGTCCGATTGTACAGCTAACTTAGCAGCAACAAACGAGGGAGCGTGTAACGAATGACAGAGGGCAATGCCTACCTTCCATGGCCAGGAGCGGACGATAGAATTGTAGTCGAAGAAATGTTAAGGGACCCCATATCGGGGCAGTGGTACGAATGCCGTGAGTTCGTGAAGAGGTGCGTCCAGAAACAGGCAACAAACATTCCCAAAGACTCCTGGGATGATATTGTTCAGGACGCCATGATGCGGGTGAATAAATCCTTGCCTACCTTCCACTTTGTCTGCTCCTTTAGAACCTGGCTTTTTGGCATCGCTCGCAGCAGTGTCATCGATGCCTATCGAAAATTCACGCGTGCAGGACAACATGAGGCTCCTCCAGGCGATCCTCACGACAATGCAGAACGCGAAGGAGATGCGCTTACGGTCAGTAGGCCGGAAACGGTAGAAGATGAGTGCATCACACGTGATGAGTTGAGCAAAGCATTAACAGCGCTCCAGGAATATGTGTCTACCCATGCAAACCCGGTGCGGAACGGGCGGATACTGGATATTGTTCTCCTTGAAGGACGTTCGCTCGAGGAGGCGGCAAAAGCAGTCGGATGTTCCGCTCCAACTGCCGGATATATTGTGCACTCGGCTCAGCGTTATGTACGTGAGAAGTTGGGATACCGACGGTAGACCTCCCATCTATAAAGGGCTTAAGGCTATAGGCCCGTATTGGCACTGCGCTCACTGGAGTCAGTAGAATACTTCCATGCACTCCTAAAGACGAGATCAACCGGTCTCTTCAGGATCATGAAGGAAGGCCAGTATTGCCTCCAAAGTAGATTTGCAGCCAGGGCATCTTTTTATATGGTCCGCAAGTAGAGAAAAGCGCTTATCAGCCTCCTCCTGCCCTTGCGCTACAATTGCCTCGGCATATGCCCCCATCTGCTCGTATTCCTGCGCCTCTATTTCGTGATGTATTGCGACAAAGCGCATGAGTAAGCTGCGTGCAGCCGATTCAGGTCCCTCTTCCTCTAGCTCTGCGGAAAGCAATACGATGAGAGCTGTTCTGCAATAAGGACATTCCATGAAATGCGCAGCCAATTGCTCCTGCTCAGTAGGATCTGGTTGCCATTCGCCCGCTACTAATTGAAACAACTTATCTACAACGTGTGGTGGCACAAGAAGGTCAGGATGGGCTTTGACCATGATGGCAGCCTTTTTGTCTTTCATCTCGGGTTTTCCCCCATTTTCGTCACGTACGGGTTAACTTGTTACCAGAAAACTTACTTTGTTGACAACCGATTCCAACAATTACCTTTCATCTGTTCAGAATTTCGATAGTAAAACGTCGAAACATGATGAGTACATATCAAGAATCCTGTGTTGAACATTTGAAAATACACAATGT
>VBHV01000166.1 GCA_005881995.1 Chloroflexota bacterium
GATTAGTCCTGCCAGGGGAATCAGGGCGATAGCTGAACAAATAAAAATGGCCATCTCTTGCTGTTGTCCCCACACCAGTTGGATGATGGGAGCAATGACGGCCAGTATAAGTAGATAGTACAGCCAACGAGGCATAGCATCCCTTTCCAGGGGAACCGCAAGGGTGCGCCTAAGATCACGCCGTGCCAGATCAGCCCCTGCCGGAGCATAGCATCCCTTTCCAGGGCGACCGCAAGGGCCGGAAGAGTACGCCCCTACCATATACGGACAAATCAGGCAGCAGGCGCATTCGTTTATGGTAGGGGCGCCCTGGCTCATAGCGCAAGTCCTGGCGCGATTGGTTTGTAATGCAGCTTGCCAACGAGACTGCGTCTCTACCTGCGGTCAGGCAAGCTGTCAGGAAGTAATCGGGCCCCTACTCGGGTGTAACGCTCTCTTCTACAGCAGCCTCATTTGCGGCTTCGTCAATAACGTTGACGGTGATTTTTGGCTCAAGCCTGGACGCGACTTTGACAGGAACCATGAACGTGCCAACCGATCGAATGGGATTGGGTAGTTCAATCAAACGCCTGTCAATGGTGATCCCCTCGATATTGCGCAGACCTTCCGCAATATCCTGGCTGGTGATGGAGCCATAGAGTCGGCCCTGTTTACCAACGCGCGCCTTAAAGGTCAAGGTAACGTTGCTCAGCCGCTCGGCCTGTTGCCGATTACTGTCTACTTGCTTCTCCAGCTTGCGCTTTTCGGCGGTGATACGCTGCTGGTGATTTGCTAAAAGGCCGGGAGTTGCGCCGGCAGCGAGGCGGCGCGGCAACAGATAATTGCGAGCGTAGCCATTCGCTACCTCCTTCAGATCACCAGCCTTGCCAAGATTATCAACATCTTGTAAGAGTATTACTTTCATTCAAACCTCTTCGCTATGAGGGGAAGCAGATTTACTTAGGCGGGCGCAATGAATTGCGCCCCTACAACTTCCACCTGGTCTCGTTAATGCGAAAGCTAGTATACACCTTGTGTGAAATGAACGCAAGGTTTTTTCGGAACATACCCATTGCGCCCCAGGGAGTCCTCCCCTATAATTAAGGTAATAGAATGCTGCTTTGATAAAGGATTTTTGTATGGATATTGAGGGAACATATACACTACAGGCCGCGCCGGAAGAGGTCTGGCAATGTTTGATGGATCAGCAGACGCTGCGGCATAATGTCCCAGGCCTGGAACGCCTGGAGACGGTCGGCAAACAGACTTACGCTTTCACCCTGCACATCAAGCATGCCCCACTGCGTGGCGTCTATTCAGGACATGTCGTTGTCGACGAACTGCGCTATCCCACCTCGTATCGCATGACGCTTGAGGGCGAAGAGCAACAAAGCCACCTCCAGGGAATATGGGAAATTCATCTCGGTACACACAATGACAATACGGTAGTAGCTTATTCGGGGACGTTGAACCCTGGGAAACTTGGGGCATTTCTTCCCCCAGCCCTGGTTAAGGGGACGGTCAAGATACTGATTCAACAGTTTTTCACCTCGCTGGCCGAACAGTTACGCGCCACCTCTTACGAGCATGACATACCAGCAGAAGAGCAAGATGGAGAATCGATGTCCCCGGCATTCTCAAATGGGCGTGTTCCCATTGAATCCTACTCCTCTGCTCCAACACGACTACATACCCTGGTGCACCAGCTGGGTCTGGGAGATAATGATCCCCTGCAGGAGGAGCAGTGGGTCGCGCGTCTGAAACGTGTCGGGGCTTTTTCGGCGCTCCTACTGCTGGTCTGGATCGGTACGAGGCTGCCGCGAAGGCTCTTCCCCCATCATTGAACGCAGGCGCGCTTTCCAATCATTGTCGTCCGCGCCGCCAGCATCGCCTGTTTCGCCAACGGTCCAACTCCGCGAGCCATCGGCGCTTTTCGCCGGGGTGGCTAGCCCTGGCCCTGTAATATCCTTCTGGACATTGGAGCGGAGCGCAGTCGAAGCAGCTTTTCGCACATCGTGTACCGGGTCTTGCAGCAAGGGATATATCTTCTCTTTGCTGTGTTCAGCATCCAGGCGAATAAGCGCGCGGATAGCGGCGGCGCGCTCATCCGAAGTACGCGCCTGCAACAGCGGCTCGATATCGGGCGTCAACTGCGTCAATGCAAGATCAGCAATCAGGCGCAACAGGCGACTACGCTGCATAGGATAGATAAGGGTAGTCAGCGCGTTCCGGCAATCGTTCACCACCTGTTGCCTGCTGAGAATAACTCCCTGCTCTATAGCCTCAGCAATCGCCACATCGGGCGGTACAGGCGAGATGCCCCGCAGGAATGGCTCAATCCAGGAGGCGACTGGCGTCTGCAAATTGGCGCTGTCATGCAGGTTCAGCGCCCAGGGGAAGTATTCGAAGAGCCAGTAGTACAGCGCCAGGGTCATTTCTGCATCGCGAGCAGCATACGCTACCATGGCCGGAGGTAAGGGGCGGCGCGTCCAATCCGTGCGCTGTAAACTTTTATCCAGGCGAACTTGAAAGGCGCGCAGCAGCATAGCCGCCAATGACGACTCGTGCTGACCAAAAATTGAGCGGCTGGCGGCCTCCAGATCAAAATAATGCACTACAAAAAGCTCGCGTTCGGCCATCACGCGCAAGTCCGCCCCGGCTCCATGCAAGAGAATACTGATCTCAGGATTGCCTACCACAGCAGCCATAGGCGATAGATCACGCAGGCGCAGCG
>VBHV01000167.1 GCA_005881995.1 Chloroflexota bacterium
CCCATCTGTGAACTGAACAATTCCTTGTTGTAGCGTCTTTTCCCATTGCGCGCGCATGGTCTCATCAAGGATTTTTGCATAGATGACGGTCATCTCTGGTGAGGCGTGAGCCATCCACTTGCTCGCAGAAGAGCGACAAGGGGAATGTAAAAAGGTCGGAGGTGTTGGATATGCGCATCGAGTTGACTGAGCACTGTGTGTGGAATATATTTGACCTGCCCCGATCCAGCACGATCTACTTTCGGATAATGGTCTCGCCAGATAATGCGTGTGGTGGGTGCATTCGGCTTGATGAAATGCTCAATACGTTCGAGATAAAAGAGCAATCCCATTAAGATCACCAAATGACTGTAAATATGCTGAGAAGGGTTTTTCACGCCTCGTTGACCTGCTGTAGCTTTGAGAGACAAAATGAATGCCTCGATATCGTGGGAAGAAAGTGTGTGCAGAGTACAGGCAGAAGGGTATCGTTGCAAGTAAAAGGTCAAAAAATGTCCCAAACACCTCACCGTGTGATTTAGGGTCTTTGCAGATCTTCCTCCTTCCAGTTTTAGACGGACGTAGTCTTTCACTGCCGAGCGAAAAATCTCTGGCACCTGCCGAAAATCGACGTAATAGGCAGTGTCGTGAGGCGCATAGCGGAGTCCTGGGATGTTTCTCGCATCCCAGCGATCACGCGCCAACTCAGCTTCGAGCTGCTCTTGTGACAAGAACTCCCAATACAGTCGAAGGGCCGCCGCATATGAGCGCAATGTATTGCGCGCTGAGCCAATGCGATCCAGATATTTCAAGTACTGGACAATGGGGCCAACCAACTTGCCTTCCTCATCCATTACCACATACCGGACCTTGTGCTCCTGAGTCTCAATCTCTACAACGCGCATATTCCCTTTCTCCTCAATCCACTCATCACGGGGTCAGCATATCCCATCTTGCTTTTTGTACGCGAAGCGTTTTCAGACGGGAAACGGCCCCTGCCTGTGCTCGCCACCGCTGGAGGGAAGACACAGCAGGAGGTTCCAGCACCCCCCAAGTGCGTGCAAGGCAAGGCTCCTCTTGATGGGGCCTTGCCTTGCACGCACTTGGGGGTGATCAAGCGGGCCCCTCCTTGTTCGCGCCGGTTAGGACTCGAAGGCCCCGATGTCGCACGCGCTCTCGTGCGGGTTGTCCGGTCGCTTGTGGCCTCGTTGGTCCGTCTTCGGACACAGAGCCAGCGAGATGTAATCAATGGCCGGGCTGCCTTTGAGCAGGGCCATCGTCTGAGTCGGCCCGCCATTGCTGGCCAGGGGGCCCAGCTTGGGGTTGGCTTGCAAGCTCGTCGCGCTTGTGATACACCCACCACTGGAGAGGTTGTAGCCGTTGTCGATGTAGGTGCCGCCAGCGCTGAAGCAGTTGCCACTCGTGTTGGCGAGGATGCTCCCGCTGATGCTCACCGTGCCGGTGACGTTTTCCAGGCCACCGCCGGCGTTGTCGGCGACAGTGCTGTTGCTGATCGTCACCCTGCCCCGCCAGAGATCGAGGCCGCCGCCATCGCCGCCGGAGTTATTGGCGATAGTGCTGTTGCTGATCGTCACCGTGCCTTCCTGGCTGTCGAGGCCGCCGCCCCGCTCGGAAGCGGAGTTGTTGGCGAAGGTGCTGCTGGTGATGCTCACCGTGCCGAAGTTCTCGAGGCCGCCACCATCGCAGGAGGCGGAGTTGTTGGCGAAGGTGCTGTTGCTGATGCTCACCGTGCCGAAGTTCTCGAGGCCGCCGCCCTGGCCGTAGGGGGCCGAGCCATGAGCAATGGTGAGAGTGTTGAGGGTCAGGCTGCTGCCGCTATTCACGGAGAGCACTTGCAGGCTGCCCCCGCCGTCGAGGGTGACGCGCTGCCCGCTGCCGGACAGGGTCATGCGCCCGGAGATGCTGAGCGTGCTGGTGAGCTTGAGATCCCCGCTGCAGGCGAAGGTGATGACATCGCCGGCATTGTCGCTGTTGGCCTGGGCGACATCGGCCTCCAGCTGGGCGTCCGAACTACAATCGCTGACGGAGAGCGTGCTCTGGGCATGCGCCGGACGGGCCAGCCCGCCCAGCATGATGCACAGGCCGATGAGCAAGGCCAGCCCGCACAGCAGGCGCAGCCTAGACGAGAGACGAGTCGTGTTTGGATGGGTCATAAGATGGGATCCTTTCTTCCGCTGTTTGCCGAGACTGTTGACCAGTCCCGGGCTGGCAGGCCTGCGGTAGGCCCGTGCCTGCTGGCACGCACCGGGACGTGGCATGACGATAGATGACGTGTGACTTACAGGGAGACCTCTTCTGGCAGGCGCAGCACTTCCAGCAGGGGCAGGCCCAGGTCGCGGATGGTGTTCAAGAGGCCATGCAAGGCGGCCTGATCGACGACCTGCCCGACCAGGACGGTCTGGTCCGGCTCCTGCCAGCTCAGGCTGAGTCCGCCGAACCAG
>VBHV01000168.1 GCA_005881995.1 Chloroflexota bacterium
CGCCAGGCTGATAGTGCCGATGAAGACTGTGCGAGATTTCCCCAGGCGCTGTGCAATACGAGGCATGAAAAGTGAGCCGACAACGAGGCCAACTCCGGCAGGCGCGAAGACCAC
Organism: Chloroflexota bacterium; assembly: GCA_005881995.1. The sequence goes on from VBHV01000168.1 coordinate 115, forward strand.
CGCCATTGAACTTGGCGGTAGTTGAAAGAGTTTGGTCACAACCGGCGTGGCAAGTTCGCCAATCACGAGCAGGAGTATACCAGCGAAGGAGAGCTGTATGACGGGCAGGAAGAGCGCAGGTTTGCGGCGGATGAATTGCCAGCCCTGGCGCATTTCGTTCCAGACGTTATGGAGCGCGCCCAGCGATTGCGAGCCGAGATTTTCATTGGACGGGTGCATTGTTTCTTTGAAACTGCCGGGTGGGATAAGGGCGATGAGTACAGCGCATACCAGGTAGAGGATGCCGATCAGTATGTACAGTGTCTCAACCGGCTGGAAGGTGATGCCAAAGATTTTGAAAGGGGTCAGGACACTGAGTAAGATGGGTGCCATAAGGATGAAACCGAGCGCCTGAGAAAGCATAAAGGTGATATTGAAGAGTGAGAGCGCGGGCATCAACTCCTGTTCGCTGACCAGCATGGGGATGGTCGATCCCTCGGCCGGCGCGAAGAATTGACCAATGGCCGAGATGAGAAAGGTGAGCAGATAGATCGGGATCAGTTGCTGGCGATTGAGGAGTAATGCGATGACGAAACCGAAAGTAGCGAGGGCGCGCAGGCAATTACTGTACCAGAGCACGCGGCGCTTGTTTACGTGGTCTACGATCACCCCTGCGGGCGCGCCGATGAGTACGGCAGGAAGACTGAAGCAAACGATGGCGAGGCCGATGAGGGTTGTCGATCCGGTGATTTCCTCGATGAGGACGAGCAGGGCGTAGTTGGAGGCGTTGAGTATGGTCATGGAGATGAGTTGAGCCAGCCAGAGCAGCAAGAAGTTGCGCTTCTTGAGCAGGGTCAGGAAGCCTCCCTGTGGGTTGGTTAGTGACATCCTCGATCTCCTTTTTCGCAGGGACGCTATTGGGTCGAATGTCCCTACGAAAAAACCATGTATGTTCATCGCAACATCATTGTTGAGATGTGCCAGTATCCATTGCCCGTGAAAGTACGGTTTTCGTGCGCCGCTCGACCTCGGCGCGCGGCAATAGTACACGCCGACCACATTTTTCGCAACGCAGGCCGATATCGGCTCCCAGCCGTACGACCAGCCAGTCATAACTTCCGCAGGGGTGCGGTTTACGCAAGCGTAAGCGGTCCCCCAAGTCAATGTGCATGGGCGCCATATGATGTTATCCTACTTGTTGATATAACTTATATTGTTTAATGTACTGTTCGACGCTCTCTGGGACCTGGTATTTGATGGGCCGCTTCTCCGCGACACGCTGACGCAGGTCTGTCGATGAGATATCGAATTGCGGCGCGGGTACTACCAGCAATCGTTGTTTGATGCCTGGCAGGCGCGTCTCAAGCGAATCGCGATAGCCATCGCGTTCGTTGTAGCCAGGGCGTCTCACCGCGACGAGGTACGATAATTGTTGCAGGATACCCGCAGGGTCGTACCACGTCAACAGGTCTTCCAGGCTATCCCAGCCGATCACGAAATAGAGGGCGGTTAGTTCGCCCCATTGCTCGCGTAAGAGTCGTAATGTTTCTACAGTGTACGATGGCCCTGGACGATCCAGGTCAACCCGCGAAATCGAGAAATGCGGGTTGCCGACAACCGCTAGCTCCAACATGGCTAACCGGTGCTGCACCCCGGTGACTATGCGGTTGGGCTTGTGCGGTGGCTGCCCAGCCGGTACAAAGAGCATCTCGGCCAGGTCAAGGACCGAGTACACTTCTTCGGCGACTACCAGGTGGCCATAGTGAACCGGGTCAAACGTGCCTCCCATCAGGCCTACACGCCGCATGTTTGGTAATGGCCCATAATACTCCAACGAATTTGTACTCCTAAAAGGAACAGGATAGTACAGTTAATGTGCCTCCTGGGTGGTGTAGCGTCTCCTAACCTATATAATGTACGTGAAGCATTAGTTCAGGGTTGCTGACTACTGTGTATTACACGTTGCCGCCGGAATCTTCAATTACCAGGTCCACGTTAGGGAGGGCTTTATGTAGTGCCAGCATGACTTCGGTAACAGTGGCATAGCGCCCACTGGGAATCCAGAAGCGCAGGATAAGGGTGATGACCTGTCCGGTGTAGCCGCTGGATACGCCGGTGGTGCCCCCAAATGTGCCTGAGAAGTTGCTGACAGCAATGGCCGGTTCGGGCTTTGGGAGTACATTCTCCACTTCTTGCACAATCTTGAGAATCTTCTCGGGCGTTTCATTTTCGATGAACTCATTCTGAGGCATGCTTAAGGTGATGGCGGCACGTCTCTCGGCGAAGAGGGTGTTGTTCACCACAATCCCGCCAAAGACCAATGAGTTAGGAATGTTTATCTCTTGTCCGCTCACGAGGCGCAACCTGGTGGCGCGAAGCTGCACATTCTCCACTTTGCCTGTATAGGTGGAGATGGTAATCTGGTCGCCAAGCAAAAAGGGGCGTTCGATCAGGATGTATAAACCCGCCACCAGGTCTTTTAAGATATCTTGGATGGCGAAGGTGAAGGCGACGGTGAGCGCGCCGATCACCGTGACCGGGGCGCTAATGGAAACGTTCCAGAGCGAAAGTATCCAGAAGATGACTACTGTAACGACAATGGCGTAGAGGATACGCCCCAGCAGCGTGCGAATATTGATGTCA
>VBHV01000169.1 GCA_005881995.1 Chloroflexota bacterium
TGCGGTATTTCCCGTCAGCGCCTCCAGGTGCGGCAGCGTATACCCCAGGTAAGTCGCCTCCTCGGCCATGCTCCAGACGACCGGCCAGACTAACACGCTGTAAGCCGAAGCCGCTCGGGGCAAGCCGCGTGCCACTGCGACCTGCGGGGGTTGCCCAGAAGAACCATAGAACAGCCGCGTCAAGGCAGCGCTGATGCCGACTGCCGGAGTCATGGCCACGAAGGTGCCGAGGGCCAGCACCAGATCACGGCCCAGGCGCTCACGCTGCACATTGAGCACATCCGTCAGGCGCGTGCCCTCCCGCTTTGTCAGCCAGCTGAGCGTCCCCAGACTCAGGAGATCGATCAGGGTCCGACACCATCCACCAGCGTCCCGCCTCTTGCAGCGGCTTCGGATGGCGCGAGAGCCGGAACCCTGCCGCTACCGCCAGTTGCGTAACAAGAGCGAAGATAGGTCGCGCCACCAGCATCAAGAAAGGTGCCCACCAGGGGATGCGGCCCGGCTGCACACCTTTCATAGTTATTCCTACACCTACCTCAGTGGGCACACTCCTGTTCTTAACTGCCACTGTTCGGACTCCTTTCTAGGATGGCCTTTGTTCCTTTGACTTCTATGGAATCATAAGAACTTTGTTGCTTGAGAGCAAGCAAAGCAATACAGGGCTCTCCTTAATCCCACTGAGTAGTGGCATCAGAGCATCAGGATGCGTGTTGACAGCGTCTTCATGAAGAGGATATCATGGCCGCAAGGATAAGAAGAAACCATTACGGAGAGATTTGTTATGAGCAGCGCCGATTCTTATGATGCACGAGTACAGGCCATTAAAGCCTATAACCAGCCCATCCTTGACGATTTTCGAGCCTGGCTAGAACAATCAGGCCTTGCCGAGAAAACAGTCAGAAACCACGTTGACAACATCGACTTTTTTACCGAATACCTCGTGTATAATGAGCCTCTGGAAAAGCTCGATGAAGCCGATGGCAGCGATGTCTGGATGTTTCTAGGAGATTGGTTTCCTCGTAAAGCAATGTGGGCTTCCGAATCCAGCGTAAAGTCGAATATAGGCTCATTCAAAAAGTTCTTCCAGTGGATGGGAGAAACAGGTCGCGTCTCTACCGAAACGGTCGATGATGTGCTGAGCACCCTGAAAGAAGGCCGAGACGAATTTATCGAAGCGGCTGAATTCTGACCAGATCTTAACAGAAGTTGTCTAAACGTGTGACTTGATGTATAACGTCATAGAGATCTTCGCACGACAGTGAAAATCTGAAACTCTCATGATCAGTGCGTACATGCGAAGCATAATATGAGGAGAGCTATGTCAAAAAAATCAAAACAGAAAAAACGCCTAACCACCAACCCATCTTCACAAGTCGACAGGTATCTCGACCTCATTGGGCATCAAATCTTCAAGGGAGACTACGCTGGCGCAGTTACTAACTGCGAACGCCTGTTGAACTTTCTTCCGAAGAACGGGCCGCAGCGCATTCAGACCCTGGATCAACTTGGAACAGCTCAGGCCATGTTACAGAACTTTCCGCGAAGCTACGCGGCTTATACGGAGGCGCTTTCATTAGATCCTAATGATGCAGCGTTGTGGTTCAATCGAGGCATGGCTAGTCGCTTCACCTCACGCTTTGGCAGATCGCTTCGTGATTATGAACGTGCGAAAGAGCTGAATATCAGACCTGAACTGGAAAAGAAGCTCGAGGAAGAGCTGAAGGTCGCCCGTGAGGTGGCTGAAAAAACACTGAAGCTGCGCGGTCCAGACTTCACTCTGGACCAGCTGATTGAGCAGGAAGACCTCTTCCAGGAAGGCTTACTATTGACGGAGGAAGGTGAGTGGGAGGAGGCCGAGCAAGCTTTCCGGGCATCTATTGCCATGGATGATTGCTTACCGCAACCATGGGGCAACCTGGGGATATCCTTGATGATGCAGGAGCGCTACGACGAGGCAGAGGAGGCATTCAAACGCGCATTGGCTATGGATCCGGGGTACACGCTTGTGAAAAAGAATCTGGCAGCGCTTCCTAAAATCCGCCGGACGGGCCTTGCGCCAATAGTTGATATACGAGATCCATTCAAGAGTAGCAAACTCAAGCAATCCATCACTTTTATCAAGGAGTAACAAAAATATATGAAGCGGAGAGATAGAGAGAAAGGTAATATACGACTCGTCAATGATACCATCTACCTGGATCCCAATGGGGGAGTTCTGTCTCATATAACATGTTGGCGACCACGATCAGGCGACCCGGATCCCGAGCATCCAGGAGAGAAGCACGTCACAATGAATTATCGTCCAACCGATGCCGGGGATCCCTGCCCTTGTGGCAGTGGCAAACGATTTGGCTCCTGTTGCCAACCTCTACCATATTGGCGACCAGTCTGCCCGAATCCGGGCATGCAAGGATATAGCCTGATACGCTTGCAATCTGCCCGCTTCACAAATATACCCAGGGATGAGGTCTACGCTTGCTTGCAAGACAATAAGCGGCTCTATTGTACCGAGGATACCCCGCATCGCGTCTTTTGGGCCTATTGGGGAGACCCGGCAATCGAT
>VBHV01000170.1 GCA_005881995.1 Chloroflexota bacterium
TATGCAGAGCAATTTGGGCCTACCATAGAGCCTGGGAAGGCAAAATACATCTGGCTGGGCGCCAATAAAGTACTCGATGCCTTCACCTTTATTTTTCGCGAGAATGAGCATGGCCTGTTTCAAGTGCACGCCTACCCCTTCAGTGGCACATCCAGCACCTTCCTGGTCGAGTGCGACGAAGCCTCATGGTTGCGCGCCGGTCTCGACAAGGTGGATGAGGCAGGTAGCCTGGCTTACTGCCAAAAACTACTAGAGGATAATCTTGACGGAGCCAGCCTGCTCTCGAACAACTCGAAGTGGATTAACTTTCCCACGCTCAAAACCAAAACCTGGCATTATAGCAATAGAGTATTGCTGGGTGATGCTGTGCACACTGCCCACTTCTCGATAGGTTCGGGTACTAAACTCGCCATGGAGGATGCCATCGCGCTGTCGGGCGCGCTCGAACAATATTCCGATCTGGATAGTGCGCTCAACGCCTACGAACTGGAGAGAAAGCCCGTCGTCGAAGTCTTCCAGCGCGCTGCGGCCGAAAGTCAGGCCTATTTCGAGACCATCAAACGCTACCTCGGCCTTGATCCGATGCCATTCGCCTTCCAACTGCTCACCCGTAGCGGCAGGATCACCTATGACGACCTGCGCTTCCGCGATGTACGCTTTGGCGAAGCCGTTGATCGCTGGCACGCGGAGAAAGCTGATGTACTTCCAGCCGGTGAACTCTCTCCCGATACACGCCAGTCGGTGATTTTCGCGCCTCCTCCCATGTTTGCACCCTTGACGCTGCGCTCTCTGACGCTGCTCAACCGCATTGCGCTGTCATACCGGGTGGAAGCCTTTTCTCCACCTTCTGAAGAACACCCAGATAGAGTGCTTAAAGACGAGGCATCGGAAATATACAAGCGCGCCAGGAGCGATGTTGGATTGATTCTGGTAGGGCCGATTGCTGTCTCCGAGCAGGGGCGTATGACGCCGCATGATGCTGGCATGTATAAAGAGCACCAGGCGGATGCCTGGAAAGGAATCGTCCGGAGCGTACATAACGGTTCACCGGCGATGATCGCCGTCGAGTTGAACCATGCAGGGCGTAGAGGCTCAACGCGCCCGCGAGCCGAAGGACTGGACCGGCCTTTGCGCGAACATAACTGGCCTTTGCTCTCGGCATCAGCGCTGCCCTATACACCACTCAGCCAGGTACCTAAAGAGATGAATCGGGCCGATATGGAGCAGGTGTGCAATGATTTTGTGCGTAGCGCCAGTTGGGCGCACAGGGCAAATGTTGACATACTGCAACTGAACATGGCGCACGGCTATCTGCTGGCAAGCTTTCTCTCACCGCTCACCAACCAGCGCTGCGATGCGTACGGAGGAGACTTGCAAAGCCGTCTGCGTTTTCCCCTGGAAGTATTCGACGCCGTGCGCGCAGCCTGGCCCGAGAACAAACCGCTCTCCGTAGCGCTCAACACTGCCGATTGCGTGAATGGTGGTTTTACCATCGATGACGCTGTAATAGTTGCCAGGACGTTGAGGGCGCATGGGTGTGATATAATTGCGGTGCAGGTCGGCCAGACGACTATCGAGAGCGAGCCAGCCTATGGACGTGGTTTCCTGACTCCATTCAGCGAACGTATTCGCAATGAAGCAGGCATCCCTACCATCGTTGGCGGCTATCTGACAACCAGCAACGAGATCAATACCATTCTCGCCGCTGGCCGCGCAGATTTGTGCATTGTAGACTCCCCAGATATTTAACCTTACAACCCTTTTATGGAGGTCGATGATTATGCCAGGTGAAGCAATCCTCGCGGGAAAGCGCGCAGTAGTCACCGGCGCCGGGCGCGGTATAGGGCGCGGTATTGCCCTGGCGTTTGCCAATGCCGGGGCAGATGTAGCAGTCACAGCACGCACTAGCGCCGAACTCGACCAGCTTGTAAGAGAGATTCAAGCTATGGGACGCCACAGCCTGGCGGTTTCTTGTGATGTTACCGACACAGAACAGGTACAATACATGGCGGCCACGGTGCTTGAAGGCCTAGGTGGCATCGATATCCTGGTCAACAATGCTGGGAACGCTGGCAGTCATAAATTCCTGAACCACTCCGACGAGCTCTGGCATCGCATGTTAGCGGTCAACCTGACCAGCGTCTACTATGTGACCAAAGCATTTGCGCCCAAGCTCGTCGAACAGCGTTATGGCCGCATCATCAATATCGCATCCATCGCATCGAGGGTCGGTGGCAGCTACATCGCGGCCTATACCGCCGCCAAGCATGGTGTACTCGGCCTGACCCGTGCCCTGGCCGTCGAGTTGCTGCCCTACAATATCACCGTCAATGCCATCTGCCCCGGCTACGTAGATACACCTATGACCGACGGGAGCGTCAGCAACATCGCCTCGCGTACAGGCATGAGTGAGGCCCAGGCGCGCGAGACATTGGAAAAGACCAGCCCACAACGGCGGCTAATCGAGCCTGAAGAGGTTGCGTCGATAGCCCTTTTCCTGACGCAGGATATCAGCAAGGGCATCACCGGGCAGGCCATCAACATTGACGGCGGTGGCGTGATGTCATAGGGCATCGAAATGAGGTCAAGCATGGACTATGATTTTCTCTACGAAGTAAGCGACGGCATCGCC
>VBHV01000171.1 GCA_005881995.1 Chloroflexota bacterium
CGGTCTCTCCATCCCGGCTGGGCTGAAGAGGACCCTGAGCGCTGGTGGACAACCACTTGCGAGGCTATACGCACGTTGCTCACCGCCATTCCGGCTCAAGAGATCGATGCCATCGGCGTCTCAGGTATGGTGCCCGCCATGGTCATGCTGGATGCATCTGGCATACCGCTGCGCCCAAGTATCCAGCAAAATGACGCGCGCGCTATCATTGAAGTCGAAGAGCTACGGGCGGCGGTGAACCTGGACGAATTTCTCAGCATTACCGGCTGTATGCCCAACCAGCAAAGTATCGATACCAAGTGGCGCTGGCTCCAGAGACATGAGCCGGAGGTGATCGAACGCGCCGCGCATGTTTGCGGTTCCTATGACTTCATCGTCTACCGGCTGACAGGCCACTTTTCGCTCGAGGAGAACTGGTCGGCGGAGAGCGGTCTTTACGATGTAGTGCAACATCGCTGGCATCTGCCCTACCTGGAGCATGCCGGTATCGATCCGTCTCTATTGCCGCCTGTGCATCAACCAATCGAAATTGTGGCCGGGGTGAGCGAAGCAGTGGCAAAGTCAACAGGCTTACGTGCAGGCACGCCGGTAGTAGCGGGCAGCGCCGATCACGTGGCAGCTGCATTGGCATCCGGGTTAACACAGAGCGGCGATATTTTGCTGAAATTTGGCGGCGCTGGCGATATTTTGTACTGTGATGCACGTCCTGAGCCCGACCCGCATTTCTACTTTGACTACCACGATATTCCCGGTCTGACGCTTATCAACGGCTGCATGGCCTCCAGCGGTTCACTCGTCAAGTGGTTTTCTAACGAACTGGCCGGTGGCATGGCTCCGCGGGTTCTGGACAGTGAAGCGCAGGCCATAGCTCCAGGAGCAGGCGGCGTCATTGTACTGCCATACTTTCTAGGGGAGAAGACACCAATTTTCGATCCCGCGGCAAGAGGTGTTTTCGCTGGAGTGATGCTGCATCATACGCGCGCCCACCTCTATCGCGCGATTCTGGAAGCCGTATGTTACGGTTTCGCCCATCACCTGGCGCTGCTGAGAGAAGCTGGCCGCCCGGTGCGGCGAGTTGTAGCAGCCGATGGAGGGAGCCGCAGCGCGCTCTGGATGCAGATGGCTGCCGACGTCCTTGATCTGCCGGTGCAGGTTGTGGCAGGCGAGGCTGCCTCAGCACTGGGAGCCGCCTACGTCGCGGCCATGGGCGCGGGCATATTTGCCAATTGGGGCGATATCGCGCGTTTCATCTCGCAGGGACCGCTGTATCATCCGCAGAGCGCGGTTGTCCCGCGTTATCGCAAAGGTTTTACCCTATATCGCGAACTTTATACGCGTTTGCAATCGTATTTGCCAGAACTAGGTCAGCTTGACTCATAGAGTAGGCGTTCCGTTCCGTAGGGACAGTGGGCAGTGTGGGGAGGATGTGGGGGCCTTGTGCCCAATACATTTCACTTAAGGGATTGTTAGCCTCATACGTCAGAGGTAAAAACCGTCAATTTGTGCTTGCGAATCGTCCTTATCTGACTCGCAAATTTTCTTAAGTGAAATGTATTGAGCACAAGGCCCCCACGTCCGCGCCACACCACCCATTGTCCCTACCAGGGAGAAATACACATGTTGTTAACAGGTTTGCGCGGATTTATTACAGGAGCGGGCACCGGCATAGGCCGTGCCATCGCCTTTGAAATGGTGCGCGAAGGAGCCGATCTTGCCATTACCGACATCGACCTCGCGTCGGCGCAAAAGGTGGCTAACGAGGCCCAGGCGCTGCGGGCGGATGCACGGGTGTGGGCCGGTCAGCTTGATGTGCGGAATGCTGCCGGTGCGGCAGAGCGGATAGAGGAAGCGGCGAACCGCCTGGGTGGCCTCGAACTGGCGGTAAATAATGCGGGGGTCTCTTCAATGAAGCGCGTGGTAGACCTGACAGAAGCCGATTGGGACTTCAATATGGATGTCAACGCCAAAGGCATTTTTCTCTGCTGCCAGGCTGAGGTGCGCTACTTTTTGCGCGAGGGCCACCGGAATAAACCCCGCAGCATTGTCAATACTGCATCGATGGCAGGAAAGAAAGCTGCGCCACTACTGGCCCATTATTCGGCATCCAAGTTTGCTGTGATCGGTTTCACACAGGCGCTGGCCCTCGAAACCGCGGAGCAAGGCATTCGCGTCAATGCTGTTTGCCCCGGCTACGTGCGCACCTCGATGCAGGAACGCGAAGTCGTCTGGGAAGCCGATCTCAGGGGCATCACGCCCGAAGAGGTGCGCCAGGAGTACCTGCGCGCTATCCCGCTGGGCAGGCTGGAAGAACCAGAAGACGTGGCGCGTGTGGTGGTTTTCCTGCTCAGCGACCGCGCAGCCTACATGACCGGGCAAGCCATCAACGTCACGGGCGGATCGATCATGTTCTAGGTATTTTCAGGAGAGGTCATGGCTCATCGCACAACCATCTTTTTCGCCACCGATATACACGGCTCGGAGCGCTGTTTTCTCAAGTTCATCAATGCCGCCAAATTTTTTCATGCCAACGTCTTGATTCTCGGCGGCGATATCACCGGCAAAGCGTTGGTGCCTATTGTGCGCAAGATGGGCGTTGCAACCTATACGGCAGAGTTCCAGGGACAGCATGCCACGCTCGAGTCGGAAGAGGAGATCGTTACATTTGAGCGCCAGGTGCGTCAGAGTGGAGCGTATCCCTTTCGCACAACCCGGGATGAATTGACCGCTATGGAGTCGGATCGCGAGATGGTTGATAAACTCTTCACGCGCTTGATGGTCGAGAGCATACAGCGCTGGTGCGAAATCGCCGGGGAACGCTTACGCGGGAGTGGTGTGCGCTGCTTTATCGACGCGGGTAACGACGATGAGCCGGAGATCGTCGAAGTACTGAAGCAGGCTTCGTATGTTGAGATGCCTGAAGGCCGCGTGGTGATGATCGATGATGAACATGAAATGGTGAGTTCAGGTTTTGCCAATACCACGCCCTGGCACGCGCCGCGCGATATCCCGGAAGAAGAGCTGGCGGCTTTTATCGATACGATGGCAAGTCGGCTGCGAGCGCCGGAGCGCGCCGTTTTCAATGTACATGTGCCTCCTTTTGCCTCAGGTCTGGATATCGCCCCACTGTTGACCGGTGATCTGAAGCCGGTAGTGGTTGGAGGTGAAATCGCCACAGGCCCCGTAGGCAGCAAGTCGGTGCGTGCCGCTATCGAACGCTATCAGCCCCTGGTTTCCCTGCATGGGCATGTCCACGAATCGCGCGCCGTCAATAAGATTGGGCGCACCACTGCTATCAATCCTGGCAGCGAATATGGTGATGGCAACCTGCGTGGCGCGCTGGTCAATCTTAAAGGCAGCAAGCTGTTAAGCTATCAGCTGGTGAA
>VBHV01000493.1 GCA_005881995.1 Chloroflexota bacterium
ACGGTAGTGTCGCATCAATTGCTCCTGGTGAGGGGATTGGAAACCGACTGTGCGGGCCGGAACCCGGCAGCGTTCTCATTGTACACTACCAGGTTCCTGACTGTAGCGACACGATTTATTGCATGCTGGTGGAGAGTATCTTCTCCACTTCGAGTGCAACGTCATCCACCGGCTCGTGTCATGTGACCAAAGATGCACGCAAAGATGTATTACGGGAATGGTTACACCTCCAATATTCGTTCTTTCCTATTTCTCCTCTAGAAAACATACCATACAGTATGGTATGGTATGTTTTCTAGAGAGAACAGTGAGAGGAGCAGAGATGGCAACCACGACCAAACGCAAGTGGCTGGAAGAGGGACTCACCGTGTTGGCTGAGTCCTGGGCCGGTGCCCTGACCATTGAGATGTTGACAAGCAGATTAGGGGTGACCAAAGGGTCATTCTATCACCACTTTCAGCATTTCCAGGAGTATAAGGAGCACTTGCTGTCCTTCTATGAGGATGAAAGGACGTTGCAGGTGATCGAGAGTGCAGAGCAACATGAGGCGCCTCTGGATCGGCTTGAACTGATCATCCAGGCCACCTTGCATCAATCTAGTCAACTGGAAGTGTCTCTGCGTGCCTGGGCCCTACAAGACCGGTTTGTGCAAAGCTACCAGCAGCGTATTGACCAGCGCCGACTCGCCTATCTCGCAGATCTGGCATTCCAGATCTGCCATGATCGCCAACGTGCTCATCGTCTTTCACAACTGTTCTATAGCATTTTTGTCGGAAGTCAACACATCCTTCCGCCCGTGCAGGGCGATGAGTTGGAGGCGCTCTACCGGGAAGTAGAGAGCATCTCTGACTTCTTGCCCTCACCAGAAGAGGTGAAACACATCAGAAAGGAATCCTAAGGCGCAAGCGGGCAGAAAATAGAGCAAGGAAGCCATCCAGCGTTTTGCAGAAAGAAGACAGACATGGCTCGTATTGTCGTGACCACCTTTGGCTCAACCGGGGATCTCAATCCCTTCATTGCGCTCGGATTCGCGCTGCGTGCGCGCGGACATGACGTGATTTTCGCAGTTGAAGCCAATTTCGAGCCTCAACTCAATCTCCTGGGATTTCCTGTGCGCCTGTTAACAGGTGACCAGGAGAAGGCTTTAGCGCCTTTTCGCCACCAGATCTTTAACACTGCCCAGCCGCTGACCTCGTTACAACTCTTACTGGACCATTACATCCTTCCGACACTCCCCGAGAAAGTAGTTGAATTGCGCGAGATTTGCCAGCAAGCAGATCTGCTCATCTCGGTCGCACCGCAGTTTGCCGCCTCCATCGTTGCCGAGTTGCTGCACCTCCCCCTGGTATCGGTGATCCTGACCCCTTCAACGCTCCCTTCCGCGCGGGTAGCGGCCCAGCCCCTGCCCATACACTTGCCACCATCGCTGCAACGCCTGAGTAACCGTTTCTCCTGGTTTGTCGGAGGCCTGTTTCTGCGCCAGATCGTAGACAAACCGATCAACCGCGTGCGGCGCGCGTTTGATGTCCCACCTCGTTCCAATCTCCTGTGGACCGGCAATCTTTCTCAGCCGCTCACTGCCCTGGCCGTCTCTTCCGCCTTTCTGCCCGGTCCCGACGACTGGCCGGAGTACATCAAGATGACGGGATTTTGCTTCTGGGACCGTCCGGTGAACTGGCAGTTTCCAGAGAGACTCAAGACATTTCTCCACGCAGACAAGCCTGTCGTCGCGGTGACGGCTGGCAGTGTCGCGCCTGAAGAACGGGCCTTGTTTGCTGCGTATTATCAGATCAGTATCGACAGCATCCTGGCCTGTGGGGCACGAGCGCTGGTCATCAATGCCCCCACAAACACCCTCTTTCCAGAGCGGCGGGAAGAGGTGCTGCATCTCCCTTTCGCGCCCTTTTCCGAAGTATTTCCCGCGTGCGCAGCAGTGATTCATCATGGAGGAATTGGAACTATCGCGCAATGCCTGCGGGCCGGCATTCCTTCCCTGGTGGTGCCAGGAGGAGTGGATCAACCTTTCAACGCAGCACAGGTGGTGCAGCGCAAAGCGGGACTCTGGATTCCACGCAAACATTACACGACGAAGCGAGCAGAACACGCCTTGAAAGCGCTCTTATCCACGCCAGACTATGGAAAGCGCACGCGCGAGATGCAGGCTCAGATCTTACAGGAAGATGGAGTCGCGACGTTGTGTACTGCGGT
>VBHV01000494.1 GCA_005881995.1 Chloroflexota bacterium
CTGCTTGCCGCCGCGAATCGACTTCACTTTGCGAGAGGCAACATCGCGCAGATTCCAGGTACCGAAGCCCATCAAGCGCACTTCGTGATCCTGGGCGATCTCTTCGCGAACTACCTCGGTAAATGCATCGATGACCTTACTGGTTTCTTTCAGGTTCATGCCAGCCCTGGCAGCGACCTGGTGGATCAGCTCGTCTTTACCAACAACGAGACGACTCTTTTCGGGTGTGACTGTAGCCATATGAGTAAATCTACTCCTTCTTAAATGAATGGGCAACGATTCTTCTTGCCCTTCTCTTCGTTACTACAATGCGCGTGCTATGTGTTGACGACCGCCTTATACATTCGGGCAGGCCACGTAGTGATATCGCGCGTTGGAATGGTCTTGCCACTCACCTTCACTATACAGAGTGCGACCAAATGCTTTCTGTAATAAACCACGCGCACAAGGTAGCCAGACAGGTACAGTTATCCCACCAATCCCTGCCTGATCGCAAAAGCAACAGCCGCAGCCCTTCCGGGCACATCCAGCTTCACAAAAACATTGCTCAAGTGGCGATTAACCGTTCTGGGGCTGATGATCAGCGCCTCAGCAACCTCGCGGTCGGTATGCCCCTCGGCGACTAGACGCAGCACATCTAGCTCACGCCGGGTCAGGTGAAGCTCAAGGTGGTAGTCGCCATGTACGCCGTGTTCCACCGTTATCTTGCCCGGTGCGCCTTCGCGATCACGCACATCGAGTTGTCGCACACCTTCTTGCAGCGTGTCTACCAGGTCAGCGGCCCGGCGCATTTCATAGTGTAAAAAGAGTTCTCGCGCCTCGTTACACAGACTATGGATACGCTCGAGCGAGTAGCGCATGCGTTCGTTTTCCCCGCTTGTGCGCATCAAGGAGGTGCGCGCCTGCTCGTAGAGAATGGCCGCTTCTTCCGGCTGGTTGTGCACCCTGCGGCAGAGCGCCAGGCCATCTTCAAACGCGCGCTCTGCTGTTTCCCAATCACCCTCCAGGGCCGCGATCTCGCCCAGTATGCGATCAACAGACACGCCATAGTACATGAGGCCGTGCAGTTCCTGAATGCGCTTACTATAGGTGGCAGCCTGCTTATCAATCCCCAGGTGGAGGAAACCTTCAGCGAGCATGGGAACATAGAAATGACCGCTATACCCCACCGGCTCGGGCAGTACAGCCGCCTGTTCAAGTTGGGCCTTCGCCGTTTCAGTACGGCCCGTTACAGCGAGAAAATGGCCATACAGCGCCATGGCGCTTGGATACCATTCTGTATTTTTGGCTGCAACGAGGTCTGATTGAAACAGTAGCTCCGCCTGGCGCCAATCACCCCTGCGAAACGCAAGCTCCGCCTGCGCCTGTATGACCAGCGGCTTCAGGCGCACATTACTGGTGGCTTCCGCCTCCTGCATCGCCTGCTGGAGGTGCGTTTCACAACCTGCCCAATTGCCCTCGGCCAGTGCCATTGCGCCCTGGTTCCAGTGGAGCCAGCCAAGCACGTGGCGCACACCGTAACGCCGGGCCATCTCAAAGCCGCGGAGATTATGCAGCCGGGCCTTCTCCATTTCGCCCAGCGCCTGGTAGATGATACCAAGCCCCTGATCTCCCAACGCAGCGCGAAATGGATCACCAATGGCCACATACAATTCATGGGCCTGCTCTTGCAAGCGAATGGCTTCATGAATATGCACCCCCCAGCCGCGAATCCATCCAATCAGGTGCAGTGCAAATGCCTGACTGCCCCTATCTCCCATCTCAGTCGCCAGTTGGTGCGATTGCCACAGGGCCTGCTCCGCCTCCTCTGCACGGTTGAATAACATCTCCATCGTGGCCTGGGCCTGTAACAGCAAGATGCGTTCAGTAATGCTCACCTGCTGCAATCCCGCCGCGCCAGGTGAAGAGCGACGCGACGACATCCACGAGACATGGAGGGCCTGCTCGCTATGCGTGCCTGTATCTTCGCGCAGCCCCGTCCCCGCATCCAGCGCGTCACGCGCGGCTCGCAGATGAGCAAGCGTCAGTTCGTATTTGCCCTGCATACGATAGACATCTGCGAGCAAGCGGTTGGCCTGCGCAGCAAGCAGCGTGGGAGGTTGGGGACCGGCAGAGGCTTCTCTTGCGCGCTGCAACTGTTCCAGTGCCTGCTGAAATGCCTGCGTCGCCTGTCCCAGTTCACCCAGCTTGAACCAGCTCTCGCCTATCGCTATATGGAGTTGCGCCGGCCAGGGAAGTGATCGTCCCTCGGATCTCGCCGCTTGTGTATCCAACATTTGTAATGCCACACGAAAGTGTCCTATAGCTTCACGGTGCGCTTGCTGGCGCACCGCGTGTTCGCCAGCAAGCAGACTCCATCGCAAAGCCGCTTCCTGTTCGCCGCCCATTACATAATGGCGGGCCAGTTCCGCTGCCGGTGCGTGCCCGCCATAAAAAGCTTCTAAAGCCTCGCCAATTCTGCCATGTAAAGTACGCGCTTGA
>VBHV01000495.1 GCA_005881995.1 Chloroflexota bacterium
GTCATCTCATACGAGCAACAGAGCTGGTTACCGGCTGAGGTAACATGGAGACGCGACCTGGATGGGAAGGAGTAGATGAGCACGGAGCAAGAAGAGAACAATCTTTTCGACGGCAGAAGTCTTCTCCATTAGACGGCGTGAAGTACCCGTTTTCGGAGCAGAGGAAAGCCTGCTCTACCATATCCCTGCCTTTTGATCAATTTCAGCTTGGTGACGTGTTCCTCGACCATCCCATTATTGATCCACCAGGTGAGCCCGGCTCTCACCGCCTCTTTGTCTTTCTCTACTCCAACAGCAAAGGACTGGAGTTCGGGAAGGTTGCTGCCTTGCACTTGAGCCAGCCATGGATCGAGGAGTTCTCCCTTGCGGCTGCGCAGCATCTGCGCAAACTGCTGAACCAGGTCATAAGCCAGATCGACCTCCGGGTGAAGCTGACGAAGCTTGGTCAACGTTTCCAGCTCCTGGACACGCAACTTTTCCGGGCGGCCAAGAAACAGGAAAGCAGCTTGTCGTGGGGTCGGAGAGGAGGGGTCTTGGATGAGGCATCTGCAGGAGTCTTGCGACCACCGAACTGGAGTCGTCGAACGAGGTTGTCATGCACACTGGCATACGACCCCCGATACCCTCGCGCTTCCAGTTCGCGAAAGAGCTGTGCGATGTTATGGCACCCCTGTGCCCATCGCTGGAACAGATAGGGGAGGTAGGGGTCGAGTCGGCTCACATAGGGGCCGCGTGCAGTCTCAGGGCACCCGTTGACGAGCCAACGTCGGACCGTGTTCAGGCTGACACCAATCTGCTGGGCAATAGCGCCCTGCGTCATCCCTTGTTCATGGAGCTGAATCATCTGCTGATAGCGAGCCAGGCGGTCCTGCTGATAGGGCGAGAGACCCTCTTCAGGCGTGCGAGAACGCCGAGGTTGCCGTGTCTCTTGCCAGGTCGGGGTCTCTTCTTCAAGCGCGACTTCGACCTGGCGTTTGCGTGAAGCTGAGAGATGACGGGCCAAGAGGTCTTCTAAAGCCTCTCCGAGATTTTTGAGGAGATGAAACCTATCCGCACACTGAGTGGCCTGGGGAGCGCCTTGCGCAGCAGCAGAGGCATAGGCGCCTCCACGATCCCGGCTGACCGCCTTGAGATCTCTCTCTCCCTGACACTTTTTAGGAGAAAGGAAACGAGAAAGGAAACGAGATCGTCTTTCCAAGAAGAAGAGAAACGATCAACTTGGAGGACGATCTGCTATGGATGCATCCAATCTATTATGGGAACAGTGGCAGGAACAAGTCAAGCAGTTCTTTGAAGGGGTGCATGGGCATCAAAAGAAAACCTTGGCGCTGGTGGTGCTGGGCATGATCTTGTCGGGCAGTGCGGTCTTGCAACGCATTGCCGAGAGCATCTCGGAACGCGGACTGTCGCAAGCCAAGATGCCGAGTATTGAACGGCGCTTCGCCCGCTTTGTGGCGAATAAACGCATCGTGGTGAGTTCCGTCTGGAAGCAATTTCTGGGGCAGGTCTTGCCCTATTGGCACGGCAAGTCGGTGCGGCTGGTGTTGGACTGCACGCCGTGTGGGGAGCAGGCAACCATCGTCTATCTGGGCTTGTTGGTGCATTCGCGCGTCTTACCACTCATGTGGCGCGTCATGCCCTTACAAGAGACGTGGGAGCAGGCGCAATGGGAGTTGGTGGGTGAGATGTTCGATGAGCTGCAGCCACATCTGGCCACCTGCGACTGTACGGTGATCGCCGATCGTGGCTTGAGCGGAAGCCCGTTAGTCAAGCTCTGTCGAGACCGACAGTGGCATTACCTGTTGCGCATTTGCAAAGAGCACACGGTCCGCCGCAAGCTGGGCCAGAGCTATTCAGCGTGGATCAACTGTGGGACGGTTGTGCACAAGGCCGGCCAGCAGTGGTTCGGACGCGTGTGCTGCTGGCAAGAGGACACCATCCAGACCTACCTGAGTGCGGTGTGGGACGAGGATCATCGTGAGGCCTGGTTCCTGATTTCCGATCAGCCTGCTGGTCGACGGCGCGTGCAGGAGTATGCGCTGCGCATGCGGGTCGAATCGACCTTTCAGGATAGCAAAAGCCGTGGCTGGGATCTGGAAGCCAGTCTGATTGCCGATCGGCAGCGGCTCGATCGCCTGCTGTTGGCGCTGTTTATGGCTATGTGGTGGGTCATCCATTTGGCCGCTTCCTGCATCCATCAGGGCCAGCGCGACCGCTTTGATCGCCATGATCGGCGTGATAAGAGCCTGTTTCGCCTGGGCTGTCTGTGGTTGAAGGATATCCTGCGCCGCGCTGCGACTTCGGCTTTTGCTGCTGCCACGCTCACCTGCTGCTTGCCTTTCCGCAAAACGGCTTCTGGCTGGCGCTTCTCTCTCCGCTTCTAAAATGTGTCA
>VBHV01000235.1 GCA_005881995.1 Chloroflexota bacterium
GTGCGAGCCATGCGTCCCCTCGATAATATCGATCATATCCTGGGCGACACATCCAATCAGCACCGTATTCTGACTGCTCATCACGCTTTGTAGTACCGCGGCCTGATTATTCAGCAGACGTGTTTGCTGCAATAAGCCTATCAGCATCCCAACCTTGCCGGGCGTCTCGGGAAAGCTGACGAGTAAGTGCTGGACATGTTGAAAGGCCATGACGGGAAAGGCCCCGGCCAGGATCACTCTGCCCGCGGGAGCCTGAACCGCCCCCTGTTCCAGGGTGATCTCCAGCTTATCTCCAACGGTCAGCAGATTGCTATTCGCTCCATTATAGGTGAGAGACCATGTCGCATTCTTCTCTGTCAGATTGCCCAGGGCCGTGACTTGCTCGGTCGAATCGTTGATGATCCAGGCATCATACGCGGCACCGGCGGGAGGAGATGCAAGGCTTGAAATGGTAACACGCAGAGCATTGGTTTGTCCTCCTGGATCGTTATTCGCAAAGAATATCACCTGCCCGCTAGCGCTCGACACGGGTGCACTCTTCTGCCTGAGCAACGTGATCCCAATCGTACTACTGGCGATCAGCACCAGAGCGATCAGCGAAGCAATGAGCATGGTGCGATGCGTATACTTGCGCTGAAATCGACGCAGGAGTTCTGGTCGTGGACTCTCGAGAAGACTCAGGGAGGCATCATCTGAGAAGCCGTGCAGCGAGTGTGGGTTGGATGACTGGAGCGTCGAACGTGGAGAACCGGCCGTATGCTCGGTCGGGGCGAATCCGTTGCTACGCGCGCGTTCGGTGAACTGCATATCTGCCATTGGCGCTCCGTTCACAGGAGGCTGATAGGCCTGCACGGTGGTCGTAGAGGAGACAGCAAACGGCAAGCGCATCCTATTCGTTGGACCCACTGTGCTATGATAGGCGTTGGCAAATGCCCCCGGTTGGTTGAACCGCTGAGCCGGGTCCTTGGCCAATGCACGGGCCAGGATACTGTATAAGCCTGCAGGGAGATCCCCACGCAACGAATTCAGTTGTGGGATAGAGGCGTACAGGTGCTGCTGCGCAATTTCATCGGGTGTGCTGCCCGCGAACACGGCAGAGCCGGTCAAAAGGTAGAACAGGACCACTCCCATCGCGTACACATCGGTAGCGGGGCTGGCAGGTTTGCCAAGCAGTTGCTCTGGTGCGCATTCTTCGCTCCATTCGATCAGTTGTTCCCTGGGCAGATCCTGTTCGAGTAGACTTCTTACCCCAAAATCCGCCACAACCAGGCTACCGTCAAGCCGGATGAAAATGCTGTCTACCGAAAGATTGCCATGCAGCACCGCGTGCTCATGAGCATATTCCAGGGCGGTGGCAATCTGATCCAGGTAGCGGCCGGCAGTGAAAGTATTCAACGCGCCATTTTTGTCAATACGAGTACGTATCGACCGTAACGGGATGTGCGGCGAGACCAGGTACGGGAAACTACGAAAGACCCCAAAGTCAAAGAGGGGAAGAATGTATGGATGCTGTAGGCTCACAATCTGCCTGGCCCGGTGCTGAAAGCGTTCCAGGTATACTTCGTGATCCTTTGGAGTTGTGGACATTGGCCGGTCCAGGAAGCGCACAAGATAGGTGTTTGCCGCATCGGTGCGCGCAAGAAAAGTAGGCCCTATCTTACTCTGTCCTATGAACCGTTCCAGGCGGTAGTTGCCCAGAGCCGTCCCGGCCAGCTTTTCATACGACACAGATTTAATCATGGTTTTTCCCCCCCGTTGAAGCATTGATAAGCGTCTATCTATCAAGACGTTGATGAGGTAAATCAGTAACTGGACCGGTACCATTATTTATACTGGAAATAAAGAAAAAGAGATATCGTGCAATTTGCCCATTTGCTTTTTATTTATAATTGATTAGAACACTCACCATGTAGTTCAAAGGAAAAGCCGTAGTTGAAAGATGAAGAAGTAAAAAAGGCATTTCCATGCTGGGAAGAATAGAACATATGTTCTCATATCTTCAAGTTACCAGAGCGACCTTCAAGGTCGTTCTGGTAATAATTCACAATGCCTATAAACCACTGCTATTTTCCTTGACTTTTCTCCAAGGGCTGACTATACTCTACTACAGTGAATTCAGCATAGCTCTAGAAAGGTAACTTTTTGATGCAAGTCCTCTCAAACTTTGGCGTGGTGGACTGCTACTAAATTACTCATACAACGTATGTTCATTCATTTTGCTTGAACACTGAGTAGTTCTCAGCGTAAGGTTGTGTTCGCTTTGGCGAGACCATCTTCGTTACCTTACCTCGTTAGCAGTTACCTCCTCGCGCCTCCCCACACATCAGCTACAACTCATCCCTTTGTCCGTCAGGTACTGGCAAGTATTCCAGGGTAGCAGTCTGCCCATCTGTCTATTGGCCACTCTAGTGGCTTCGAGTCCATCTACTGCCATGTCCTGAAGAAGCCGTGAAATCCATTCCAACTGCATGGTCTTCCCATGCGCTATTCAGGCGATGTATGTCTTCGAGACGACATCGAGCTATAGAGAGAGCAGAGGTTTTATGTGTAATACAGCGAAACGTTCAGCATCGGTTGTTGTTCTTTCCTTCTCCTACCAGCGGGCATATGTTGCCTGCACCACCGGGGAAGATCACAAATCATCTACAGATAACAGAACGAACAGAATGAAAATAAAGAAGAGGTTCACCGATGCGAACGTCACGCAAAAAGCTTCTGCGTTTGGATAAAAAGACACACTATTGGAACGACCTGGATGTCTACGAGGAAGAGGACGACTATCGTTCAGAGGAGCGCCGTAAGCCGCGCTATAAACAATCCTCGGAAGAGGTGTTTAAGTGCAGGCACTGCCGCCGCTTCGTCTGCCCACCACCCAGTGGTGGATATCATCGCAATCACTGTCCTTTCTGTCTCTATTCCCGTCACGTCGATGACCGGAAACCAGGGGACAGGATGAGCGACTGCGGTTGCTCGATGGAGCCTGCCGGTCGTTTCCAGCGTCCAAACGGGGAGTATGTGATTATACACCGCTGTCATGGCTGCGGTTTTGAGCGCTTTAATCGTATCGCCGCCGATGACGATTTTGACCTGGTGCTATCCCTGCCTGCGCAACCTGCGCGCACTGGCCGCGAAGTGAAGGCCCAGCAAGCGGAGGCATGGTTAGAGGAACACCTGGAACAGTGGGATTGGGATGTGGAGGAGGCTGGTTAGTTGATACGACGACCACGAGGGTCGCCACTATTATACAACGCTTTTTGCATGGTTCACGTGTATAGTAGTGGCGACCCTCGTGGTCGTCATGTTTGAAGCCTGCTCGAATTTGACATGCACACGGCCTGGATGATAGGATTTGGCAGAGCACCATAGGCCAAACCGTGGTCTCGTTGTGTAATT
Source organism: Chloroflexota bacterium (assembly GCA_005881995.1). The sequence continues at coordinate 3,394 of VBHV01000235.1, forward strand.
TGGCATCTTTTCCCCCATCATCCATGCCGCGTGATCTAATGAGGGCGCAGTCAATGGCGTTTTGTAATGTCAAATGTAGTTGGCTTGCTGTTTTAAGCCAGAGTGAGTGTGTAATCGAATGAATCGTGAATATCATCGTTGGTTTAGTCGTTCCCTTGATATGGACATGGAATTATTGGTCTTCGGCCATACAGGGGCGAGAGTGCTTGTTTTTCCATCTTCAATGGGCCGTTTCTTCCAGTGGGAAGATACGGGTATGGTTGCCACGCTCGGTGAGCGCCTGGAACAGGGCAAAATTCAGTTGTACTGCGTAGATAGTGTTGATGAACAAAGCTGGTATGCCAAACACCGGCCCCCAGCGGAGCGGGCGATACGGCATCTCCAGTATGACAGCTACATCCTGAATGAAGTCGTACCGTTCAGCAGACAGCGTAATCCCAACCCCTTTTTGATGACGACTGGAACGAGCTTTGGTGCCTACCATGCCGTGAATTTCGCGTTCCGTTACCCGCAGCTGGTTGACCGGGTGATCGGACTGAGCGGCTTCTACGATATTACGCGGTTTACCGGGGGCTTCTCTGATGATAATGTGTATTTCAACAATCCGTGCGCGTTCATCGCCAATGAGCATGATCCCGCACGCCTGGAGGCCTTGCGGCACCTGGATATCATCATGGCCATTGGCCGGGATGATCCATCTTGCGGTAGTAATGAGGAGATGTCGGATATCCTGTGGAGGAAGAATATCTGGCATGCCCTGCGTATCTGGGATGGCTGGGCGCATGACTGGCCCTGGTGGAAGCAGATGATAAACCATTACATCGATGGTCACGACTGACCGGGGGAGTAGAGCTATGACACTGAAAGTTGGTTTATTAGTCGGGCGAGAGTGGTCGTTTCCTCCCGCCTTCATTGAAGAAGTGAACCGCCGCGACGAAGGCGTAATCGCGGAATATGTCAAACTGGGCAGCACGCGCATGGATGAACCCTGTCCTTACGCGGTTATTATCGATCGTATTTCGCAGGAAGTACCCTACTATCGTATTTATATGAAGTACGCGGTTCTTCAGGGCGTGACAGCAATCAATAACCCGTTCATGTGGACTTCCGATGACAAATTCTTAGAAGCTGCCCTGGCGACGAAGCTGGGGGTTGCCAGCCCGAAGACGGTGTTTTTGCCCAATAAGGACTACGTTCCCGGCATCGTCCACGATGAGAGCCTGCGCAACCTGGTCTACCCGCTGGACTGGCAGGGCATCATCGATTACGTCGGCCTGCCCTGCATCTTGAAGGATACGCTTGGCGGCGGTTGGAAGGAAGGCGACATATTAGTCTGCCATTCTCTGGATGAATTGATTTTCCACTACAACCATTTTGGCCTGCGGACAGGCATCGTGCAGGAGTTTATCGAGTGGGAGCAGTATGTGCGATGTATCTGCCTGGGGCAGGAAGAAGTCATGCCCATCAAGTACGATCCGCGCGAACGCAGATATCACGTCGAACACCAGTTTCTCACCCCTGAACTGGGCCTGCGCGTCGTACAGGATTCACTCAAGCTGGTGCGCGCGTTAGGTTACGACATGAACTCAGTCGAGTGGGCCATTCGTGGCGGCATACCCTATGCCATCGACTTCATGAACCCGGCTCCCGATATGGATATCAACTCGCTGACTCCCTTTTATTTCGAATGGGTGGTCAAGCATATGGCTGATATGGCGATACGTCTGGCGAAGCAGCCGCGCCCACAAAAGCGCGACCTGCGCTGGGATAACTTTATGACGGTGAACCGGGAGCGAGTAGAGGGAATTTGATCAAGTATCTGGAAGGAGCGAGTGAGATGTCATTACGTGAAGCCATTCAACGGTATCATGATCTCTTGACGGATGACCTGGCGGCCGCGTCCCAGGCGCAGTTGGAGGCCCAGCAGAGGCAGCGAGGGCTTTACTTTAGCGAGCGCCCGTTGTGTACCGTGCTGCGCCCGCGCTTCATGACGCCTGAACAATATCGCTTCCTCCAGTCGCGCATGCATATGCTGCTGCGAGCTTTCGATAAAGCCTATTCCGCGGCGATAGAAGATGCCGGTATCCGTCAACAGTTCGGGCTGCTCGACTGGGAGGAAGAACTCATCAAACATGATCCGGGTTTTCGTGATCCCAGTCCAACCTCGCGCGTCGATACGTTTTTCGTAACGGAGCGTGGTGGACTGCGCCTGACCGAGTACAACGCGGAGACACCCGCAAGCCCGGCCTATAACGATGCGCTGACGGAGGTGTTTTACGGGCTGCCCGTCATGCGAGAATTTTTACGCGAGTACGAGGTGCGCCCCCTGCCAGCGCGTCACAGCGTCCTGCACGCCCTGGTTGATGCTTACCAGCAGTGGGCGGGCCACCGCGAAGCGCCGCGCATTGCCATTCTCGACTGGCGCGAGGTTCCCAGCTACAGCGAATTTGTGCTGTTTGCAGAGTACTTCCGTTCGCAGGGGTTCGAATGTATCATCGCCGACCCGCGCGAGGTCGAGTATCGCGAGGGCCGCCTGATGGCCGGGGATTTCCATATCACCCTGATCTATAAGCGCGTACTGATCAGCGAGCTGATCGAACGCGGCGGACTCGAACACCCGGTTGTGCGCGCGGTACGTGACGGCGCGGTCTGCATGGTCAATCCATTTCGCTGCAAAATCTTGCACAAAAAGGCCAGCCTCGCCGTTCTGAGCGACGAGCGCAACGCGGGCCTTTTCAATGTCGAAGAGCTCGCCGCCATCGATGCGCACATTCCCTGGACCTATCGCGTCGAGGAACGCAACGCTCGCTATCGAGGGCAGTCTATTGACCTCATCCCGTATATTTTTGAGCACAGAGAAAATTTTGTGCTCAAACCGAACGATGAGTATGGTGGAAAGGGTATTGTGCTGGGGTGGGAGGTCGATTCCACCGAGTGGGGACAGGCGATCCAGGCAGCGCTATCTGTGCCATACATCGTGCAGGAGCGGGTAGCTATTCCCAGTGAACCTTACCCCAACCTGATCGATGGGCACGTCACCTTGATTGATCGCATGCTGGATACCAATCCCTTAATTTTCTATGGCAACTACATGGACGGTTGCCTCTCGCGCCTCTCGACGGAGGCATTGTTAAATGTCTCAGCCGGAACTGGCTCGGCTGTAGCGACGTTTGTCGTGGAAAAGCGTTAGGATGTAGGGGCGCAATGAATTGCGCCCTCGTGAATGGGTCGGTCTATGTTGCCGGGTGCAATGAATTGCGCCCCTACAGATAGATGGAGGAACCAGGCTATGAAAGCACCGTCACTTACCCTCGGCATCGAAGAAGAGTATCAGATCATCGATCCGCAGACGCGCGAACTCCGATCTTACATCACGGAGATTCTAGAGGAAGGTCGGCTGATCTTGCGTGAGCAGCTCAAGCCCGAACTGCACCAGTCGATTGTCGAGGTCGGTTCCAATGTATGTCAGACGCCGGCCGAACTACGCACGGAGCTGGTGCGCCTGCGGCGCGCCATCATGGAACTGGCGGGAAAGAACGGCTTGAAGATCGCCGCTGCCGGCACGCATCCTTTTTCCTCCTGGATGAAACAGGACATCACACCGATGGAACGCTACGCCGGTGTGAAACAGGATATGCAGGAACTGGCGCAACGCCTGTTGATCTTCGGCACACATGTGCACGTCGGCATCGAGGACCGCGAATTTCTCATCGATGCCATGAACGTGGTGCGCTACCTGCTGCCGCATATGCTCTGCCTGGCGTCAAGTTCGCCTTTCTGGATGGGCCGCAATACCGGTTTGAAGTCCTATCGCAGCATCATCTTCCGCAACTTCCCCCGTAGTGGTATCCCGCGTTCCTTCCAATCGTGGTCAGATTTCACCTATCTGGTGGATACGCTGGTCGCCACAAAATCCATCCCCGATGGTAGTAAAATCTGGTGGGATGTGCGCCCGAACTGGTCCTATCCCACGCTGGAATTCCGCATCTGTGATGTGTGTACTCGTGTGGAGGAGGCGGTGTGTATCGCGGCTATCTTCCAGGCCATCATCGCCAAACTCTGGAAGTTGCGCCGCGACAACTTGACCTTCCGCGTCTATCCAATGGACCTGATCGAGGAGAACAAGTGGCGCGCCGTGCGCTACGGCCTGGATGGCAAATTGATCGACTTTGGCAAACAACAGGAATTGCCTGCCCGTGAGCTGCTGACCGAGTTGATCGAGTGGTTCATCAGCGATGTGGTTGATGAGCTTGGCAGTCGCCAGGAAATTGAGTACGCCTATCGTATCATGAGGGAAGGGTCAAGTGCCGATCGACAGCTTGCCACTTTCGAGCGCACAGGCGATTTTAATGCCGTCGTCGATCAGTTAGTTGCAGAAACAGAAGAAGGAGTTTTGTCCTGATGTGCTTTGCGGATGCCAGGCGGGATGTCAGGATCAGTATCAATTCAAAATTCTGAGCAGGCCACGCATGTCACAGGATGGTCAACGCGTGGCCTTTGTTGCCACGACAATCGACGAGCGTAAGCACGCGTATCGTTCAGCGATCTGGGTAATACCTGCCACGGGAGGCGAGGCAACATGCTTCACCAGTGCTGCCGCGAATGCCCATAGTCCAGCCTGGTCTCCAGATGGTCGCTGGCTGGCCTTTGTATCTGACCGCGAAGGGGAACCCCTGGGGAAAGATGCTTCGCGTGAGCAGAAGAATAGCAAGGGCAAACCGCAAATATGGCTCATGCCTGGCGATGGCGGTGAGGCCCACCAGTTGACCTGGATGCCGCACGGAGTATCTCAACCTCACTGGTCGCCGGATAGCCAGTACATCCTCTTTAGCGCGACCGTTGCCCCACTGGATGAAGAGACGGAAGACGGGAAAGCGCTGCCCAAAGTGCGCGTGATCGACAGGCTCTTCTATAAACTCGACGGTGTCGGCTTCATTCACGACCGGCGCCAGCACATCTTCCTCGTGAAAGCTGCAGGAGGAGAACCCCAGCAACTGACCAGTGGTGATTGGGATGATCGCGACCCCGCCTGGTCGCCCGACGGTTCGCACATCGCCTTTGCCTCAAGCCGGGGAGAAGACCGTTGGAGCCTGCCATGTTTTGATCTCTACACACTTGGCATAGAGAACGGTTCGGCAGGCGAGTTAGCGCGCATTACCGATGGTACGCTCTCCTGTAGCTCACCCTCCTGGTCGCCCGATGGCAACGCCATCGCGTTTTACGGCGCCTTGCGGCTGCATTCGGTCAGCCATAATGAACTCTATACTATTGCCGCCGGTGCGAGATTGGGCGAGGCTCGGGGCCTGTCGCACGAATTCGAGGGCAGCTGCGGCGACTGGACCAACAGCGATACGACCGATGAGCAATTGATGCCCGAGCCCGCCTGGTCACGCGATGGCAAGACGCTGTACATACTCGCCTCGCAGCGAGGTGCAACCCGTGTGTACGCCGTACCAAGTGAGGGAGCCGGAAAACAGCCGCCGACGATCACTCCGGGTAATGTGGATGTGCTGGATTGCTCAATGGATGCATCGCATAGCACCATGCTCCTGCTGATCGAAGATGCAACCCATGTCGCGGAAATCTATGCCTGCTCGCTCGATGCTCCAGACTCACTGCGCCGTCTTACCTCGTTCAATGATGCCCTGTTCAACGAACTGAAGCTGTCCAGCCCCGAACACATTTCGTACGCCGGCTACGAGGGGTGGCCGATGGACGGGTGGATTCTCAAACCGCCCGACTTTGACGCCACGAAGAAGTACCCGTTGATTGTGCAAATACATGGTGGGCCAAACACCCAGTACGGCTATGGCTTTCTGCACGAGATGCAGATGCTGGCGGCCAACGGCTACGTAGTGCTCTATACCAACCCGCGCGGAAGTATCGGCTATGGGCACGACTTCGCGCTCGCCGTACGTGGTGCGTGGGCGGAGAAAGATTCCCTCGATATCCTGGCGGGCGTGGACGCGGTAATCGCCAAAGGCTATATCGACGAGCAGC
>VBHV01000496.1 GCA_005881995.1 Chloroflexota bacterium
TGCCAACTATCCTCCTGCTCCTCAGCATCAGTGGCCTGATCAACGGTGGTCTCTCAACTGCACGCGAGTGGGAGAGCCGCACCGTGAAAGAGCTGTTGCTCTCGCCTGCGTCACGCGCGGCCATCATTGCCGGAAAAGTGCTGGCGGGCTTCGCCATTACCATGATTCTGGGGACGCTTGTACTCCTTTTAGGGGATGTGTTGGGCTGGACACAACCACAGGGCATCTACTGGCTCAACGCATTGCTCACCATTGCCCTGGTATCCCTTTTTAGCGCGGGACTGGGAGTTGCTATCGGGGCAGCGCTACAACGCATCCAGGCGGTGATCGCCATCTCGATCAACGTTGCCATCTACCTGTTCTTTTTAGCAGGAGGTATCGGTGTGCTGGCCTTTGAACCGGGCTGGCTCCAGAATATCGCCGCCTTTGTGCCGTTGACTTATGGCAGGCACGCGCTTGAGCAGGCAATATTCTACAGTTCATCTGATCAGTTCGGGTTGGATATGGCGGTACTGGCGGTCTCGGCGCTCGTAACGGTGGGACTTGGTATATTGTCGATGCGCAGGGGAATTGCTAGTTAATTCATCGCTCCCCACGGCTTGGCCCGCTTCCTTGCTTTCTGCGCCTCCTGGTGATTCCCTAGCGCCTCGTATACCTCAGCTTTGAGCGTCCAGGCGCGCGCATAGCTGCGATCCAGTTCGGTGGCCTCATTGAGCGCGTCGAGGGCGGCGCGGTTATGGCCGTAGTGAATGAGCGCCTCCGCTTTGTTACACCAGGCTACCGCGCTGCGTGGGTTCACGATGAGGGCGCGGCTATAGGCATCGACGGCGCCAGCATAATCGTGCAGGAAGGAGCGCGCGTTGCCCAGGCCGTTCAAGGCCGAGAAGCTCTGGGGATCATATGCCAGCGCCTGGAGATACGAAGCGATCGCATCTTCCGGCATATTCATATCTAGCTGCGCGTCGGCTTTGCCATTCCAGGCCGCAACGTAGGTAGTATCAAGCGTCAAGGCCCGTTCAAAATGTACCAGCGCTTGCGAGTAACGTTGCAGTCGATTTAGGGTCAGACCCGTACTAACCCAGACAATGGGATTGTCCGGCTCGATCTCGGTTGCGCGCTGGTAGGCTTCATATGCCTTCCTATAGTTCCCCTGGCTATAGAGCGCGGTTCCTTTCCCATTCCAGGCGTGAAAATTGCGCGCATCCATGCGCAGCGCCTCTTCATAGGCTTGCAGCGCCTGCGCGTAATGCTGCTGTTGCAGCAGCACATCGCCCTCCTGGCATTTCTCGCGCACGCTCTCGTTATCTGGACGAATGGCCCGCTGCCGACCAGTTGAATCACCTCGTTCTCCCTGCGGAGTAGCCGGTATGGAGGGATTGGTCATACCGCGCACCGTGGGCATGTTCCTTGAATCAAGCAAGGTATTGGGTGGAGTGCCGCGCATCCCGCTGCCTGGACGTAAAGCCGCGTCGAACATGCGCGCGAACTCCATCATATCGGTAAAGCGCTCTTCTGGTCGTGGGGCGAAAGCCCGTAGAACGACCGCATCTAATGTCGTCGGCAATTCAGCATTGAGCATCGACGGAGGAGTAATCGGCCCTCCTCCCAGCGAGTCAAAGGGATGGTAGCCGGTGAGCATCTCGTACAGCACCACCGCGCAGCCAAACTGGTCACTGCGTGGATCAACCACCCCGCTGGTCTGCTCCGGGGCCATGTAGCCGACCGTGCCGCGCACCGTAATCGTCTTGCCTACACGCGCACCCGGCTCCAGCGAACGCGCGATTCCAAAATCGGTAATGACCAGGCGAGAATCTTCCTGGTGAATCAATATATTTTCAGGTTTGATATCACGATGAATGACCGGGCGTGGACGCGTATGTGCGTAGTGAAGTGCGCTGGCCAATTGATGAAAATTGTGCAGCGTCTCACTGGCGGGAAGAGGCCCGTTCGCTTTTGCCAACCGCGTGCGTAACGAACCTGCTGTATAAAGAGGCATCACCAGAAATACGCTGGGGCCATCTTTGCCATAATCCAAGATCGGCGCAATGTTTGGATGATCCAGGGTCGCGGCGATACGCGCCTCGCGCAGGAAATGTTCTTGTTCGCTGGGCGTCGTCTTGCTAGGTAGCAGTACTTTGATAGCAATGCGACGAGAAAGATTCTGATCTACGCCGCGAAAGACAGCCGCGTATCCACCCTTACTAATTAACGCCTCCACCACGTAGCGCCCCGCTAGTGCAGTATACAGCAGTGGTAGGGCGCATGCACGGCAAAAGTGATCGCTGTCCCGATTATCATATCCACAGTCAATTAGATCGGCGCAGCGTGGCATTCCTCACTCCTCAATAGGGGCGTAAATACGAACAATAAGCAAACAAAATGGCTATCCGGCAACCTGCTGCTCTAATGACTGCGCCCATTCTTGACAGGACACGGCCTCCTCCACTCTGCCCAATTTCTCAAGCACAATAGCCTTGTTGTGCCATGCATCAGGTTCCTCTGGCGCAAACGATGTCGCCTGGTCAAACGCCACCAGGGCTTCGTCCAGATGGCCCAATTTGAACAGGGCCAATCCTTTGTTGTTCCAGGCGGAGATATAATGCGGATCAAGCGCAATAGCCTTGTCAAACGCGAGTAGCGCTTCCTGGTCACGCCCCAACTCGTGTAAAAGACTCCCTTTGTTATACCATGCTGAAATCACGTTTCCTCGATTATACCACGCGCCCGCTAGCGCCGGGTCGAGCGAGAGCGCGTAGTCGTAATCCACCAGCGCCTCAGCGAAGCGTTTCAGATCGCGCAGGTCGTTCCCCTTATCAAACCATGCCAGCGCGCTGTTGGGCGAAAGCAGGGTCGCACGTTCATGCAGCAGTAACGCCTGGTCGGGATTCTTCAAACGGCGCAGGATATTTCCCTTGATGTCCCACATGCCCGCGCTGGTTTGCTCAAGGGCAAGCGCATGATCGATGGCGATCAATGCTTCATCGTACCTCTGCAGGCTGTAGAGTGTATCGCTCATGGCCTGCCAGATAACCCCCTGCGCCGGGTCCAGCATAAGTGCGCGATCGAACGCGAGCAAAGCCTCCTCCGGGCGATTCTGCTCGACCAGGGTCATGCCGCGCCCGCTCCACGCAAAGACATAGTTCGGATCATACGCCAGCGCCCGATCGTAACACTTCATCTCTTCATCGTAGCGCTGCAATTCGTGGAGTACACTGGCGCGCGAGTTCCACAAATCCGGGTCGTGCGGGCGCAGCGCTAATGCCTGGTCGAAAGCTACCAGTGCTTCTTCTGGATCATCAAGGTGCAGTAACGTCGCGCCTTTGCCACTCCAGGCTTCCACCGAGGTATTTCCCTCCGCGATAGCCGCCTCGTAAGCTTCCAGCGCGTCCTCGTAGTGCCCCAGTTCATAAGCGCGGTCTCCCATGGCCAGCCAGTCTTGATGGTCTTGTGGCATAAATGCTGGTTGGGAAAAGTCAGGTGATTGGTTAGCCGCCTCTCTCTTCGTCTCCTTCGGTACTGCTGGCCGAACTGCAGTCGGTATATCGTCTGCATCGAGCGAGGAATACTGAGCGGGATCGCTACGCTCCACACGCACCGTCATCCGCGGCCTCGCACTCTGCTTCTCATTCGCCTCTTCATCGAGATCGCTCTTGACCAGAAATGCAATTGGGCCATCTTGCCCATAATCGATGACCCGAATACTGCCGGGTTCGTGTACCTGCTTTGAGAGCGCCACGGCCAGTTCGGCATCCTGTAAAAAGGTGTTGCGCTCTTGCTCGGTCGTATTCTGAGGAAGCAGGGCGCGTATCGTGACAGGTACTCCATAATGGCGGTCATTTGCATGTATAGTGATCATGCTGCGATCTTTGCCAGCCAGTGCTTGTATTTCGTAGCGTCCCAGCAGCAATGCGCCCTGAACTGGAATACCACAGTTCGCGCAAAAACGAGATTTTTCACGATTTTGATAGTTACAATCGATAGTATTCAGGCACATCACCATGTGATCTTCCCCCCTTACGAACTGCGCGTTGATCGGTCGATTCAACTCTAAAAAGATTTGCCTCTACTGTAGCGAAAATACCCCTATTTTGTCAATGCAGCAATACCCATTTCTAACGTGATATACGACAAAACACAAGAATAGCGGCAATATTTCTCGCCATCTCGCATAAAAGTAGAACGCACAGTCGATAGAAAACTTACCTCTGAAAAATAAAAAACCGGACATAACCTGTTCATGCTGTTATATAATGAGGAGGCAAAACTTATTTCACGAGGGGATAAAACCTATGACAACTCAAAATGATGTCTTCGGCGCGCGTACAACCTTAAAAGGCGTCTCGGACAACATTATCTATTACCAACTGGACGCGCTTACAAAACGCGGCATTACAGGGCTTGAGCGCCTCCCTTTTACCGTCAAGATTATCTTAGAGAATCTCCTGCGTCATGCCGGTGGCGAACTTGTCACGGAAGATGACGTGCTTTCGCTGGCGCGCTGGACTCCGGGCCAGGCTGCGCAATCCGAGTCGGAATACCCGTTCATGCCCGCTCGCGTGCTGTTGCAAGACTTCACAGGCGTCCCAGCAGTAGCTGATCTAGCCGCCATGCGCTCGGCTGTGGCGCGCATGCAGGGCGATCCGCAGAAGATCAATCCACTGGTTCCGGCAGACCTGGTAATTGACCACTCTGTCCAGGTGGACATGTTCGGCTCGACCCTTGCCTTCGCGCGCAATGTCGAGCGCGAGTACGAACGCAACAGCGAGCGCTATGGACTGCTGCGCTGGGGCCAGCAGGCATTCAGCAACTTCCGCGTTGTTCCTCCAGGGACAGGTATCGTACACCAGGTTAACCTGGAATACCTGGCCTCCGTCGTCATGACGCGGGAGGAAAACGGCGAGAGGATCGCCTATCCTGACACACTGGTGGGCACCGATTCCCACACCACCATGATTAATGGCCTCGGCGTGCTGGGCTGGGGCGTGGGTGGCATCGAAGCCGAAGCCGTGCTGCTGGGTCAGCCTATCTACCTGCTTTCGCCAGAGGTGATTGGAGTGCGTCTCACCGGTGCGCTTCCCGAAGGCTCAACCGCGACCGACCTCGTACTCACCGTCACACAGATGCTGCGCAAGCGCGGCGTGGTCGGCAAATTTGTTGAGTTCACCGG
>VBHV01000497.1 GCA_005881995.1 Chloroflexota bacterium
CTCCACAACCTGCGCCAGTTCGTCGCGCCCTCCAGGTTGGGGCACGCGCTGGCTCAGGTTGCCCAGACGTGTGCCGCGCGCGGTGGAGGCGGCGATGGAGCGCGCCGTTATCACCAGTTCCGAAAGGGGGCGCAGCACGCGCGTTGCAATGAGCCAACTCGCGAGCAAGGTTCCCGCCAGTGTAGCAACTCCAGACAGCAGGAGGAGCGCTCGGAGCATCAGCATGGTCGCGTCGACATCGGAGAGTGACTTGGCGACAAGCAGCACACCAATGACCGGGCCATTACCCGCCGGCACCCCGTCGGTGTTCCCACTCACGCCATGCGCTGGCGCCCGGATAGGCAGCGCTTCTACACGCACATGCTGCCCTTCCACCACCGTATCGTACAGCACAGAGGGCTGGCCAGCCAGCGATGCGCTTGCTGTCTCATTGCTGAGGGGAATACGCGTACCACTCGTCGAGAGATAGCGCACCTGGCTCTGGGTGTCCAGGACCTCAACCACGACGCCGGGATCGCGGTACGTGTCGACCACACGCATCGTCAGTTGACCTGGCCGCCAATATGGTGGAGCGGCAGATAGATCATCCAGCACGTCGAGCATAGCGACGCGCGCCTCCGTCCGGACGGCGCTGTTCACGCTGGTATTAATGGCCCCGGTCGTCAGCAACAGGAACAGCAGCGCAAAGAAACCCAGGGCCACGGCAAGAAGTGAGCCGTACCAGAGGAGGAGCCGCAGCCGGAGCGAACGGGGGAGTGACCGCCTGGGCTGCACTACCTTACGTGTATGCAAGGCCATTTTCATCGTGATGCTCGCTGTCGAAAGGCAGGACTCGTGTATTTCATGCTATATGGGAGTATAGCATAGAAGTGCGGAGCGATGCCGTACTATCATGCAGTACCTTTCCTTGCTGTAGGGCCTACTCTTTCCGCCAGGGGAGATGTATGGAGCATATCGCACCAGAGTGAATTGATCCTGTGCAGTAGCTGAAATGAAGCTGAGAAATTCAGCACCACTTTTAAGCACTCGATCGCTATTGAGCGTCTCTGACGCCAAACAGATGGACCAGGCTCAGGAAGAGGTTCAGAGTTTCGCACAAGAGTTTACCTGTTCTGCATGCCATATCAATACTCGCGGCAAAACTTTCATGGCCAAACTTTGGTGGCAGAGGTTGCTTTTCAAGTTTCGATAGCATAAGCTCATAACGGAAAGGATCAGCGCAACTTCCTGGTAGTTGTTCCTTTAATCTTTTCAAGAGCACTTGCTTGCTCGGAAGATATGGCTGTACATCCACGAGAAGAAGGGCGGCTGTATGCATTTTGATGAGTGGCTTCTTGTTTCCTCGCTGCTGCTCCTCTTGAGTATCCTGGCCTGGAAAGTTTCGAGCCGGTTAGGGATTCCAGCCTTGCTGCTCTTCTTAGGAATTGGCATGCTGGCCGGTTCAGATGGCCCAGGTGGGATCTATTTTGATAACGCGCTGCTCGCCCAAGAGGTAGGCATCGTGGCCCTGGCCTTTATCCTGTTTGCAGGAGGGTTAGAAACGCAGTGGAAGGTGGTTCGTCCCGCTCTTGGGGCTGCGCTGTCCCTCTCTACCATTGGGGTGCTTTTGACTGCCGTAATTGTGGCGGTCTTTGCTTTGGTGGTGCTTCACTTCTCGTTCGTCGAGGGCCTATTGTTGGGGGCCATCATCTCGGCTACCGATGCGGCAGCCGTCTTTAGCGTGCTGGGAGCCAGAAACCTGCAACTCAAGGGAAAGCTCCTGCCGCTCCTTGAACTCGAATCCGGAACCAACGATCCGATGGCCGTCTTTCTCACGGTTGGGCTGACGGCTTTGCTGGCCAATCCCAAGGAGTCGGTAGTGAGCCTACTCCTGTTATTTGTGCAACAGATGGGAGTGGGAGCAGTATTGGGGCTCAGCATTGGATGGGCAGCGATCTGGCTCATCAGTCGTCTGCATCTCGATGTAGAAGGGCTCTATCGCGTGTTCACGATCGCGCTCGTCTTGTTCGCCTATGGTCTCACGGCGTTGCTTGGGGGCAGCGGATTTCTGGCCGTCTATGTGGTCGGAGTGCTGCTGGGCAATAGTGCGGTACAACAGGTGGATCGACTCTCACGCTTTCACGATAGCCTGGCCTGGCTGATGCAAATCGCCATGTTCCTGATCCTAGGATTGCTCGTTTTCCCCTCACGCCTGCCTGCAGTAGTGGGAAGTGGACTGCTCATCACAGGGGTTGCCGTCTTTCTTGCTCGCCCGCTCAGCGTGCTGATCGCCTTACAGCC
>VBHV01000498.1 GCA_005881995.1 Chloroflexota bacterium
GACGACGATGGACCTGGTGGGGGAAGCGCGTGGTAGAGTATGGATAGTGACAACCAGTGGAGCGAAACCGCAGGGAGATTTCACCATCGTTTCGACGCTGCACATGGGTACTTCGGTGCAATACCGGCTCGTCGGCTCACTGGCCGCGCCGGATGAAGATGGAGCTGTAGCAACGGAGCCAAGCCTGGAGGATAGCTATGTGTGGCTTATGCGGGAGCAGCGCACTCCGGGGGTGACGATGGCTTCAAAGTGAAGTGCCTGCTAATCGAATAGCGTGAATATCATAGCATTTTAATGCTTGTCTGCACTGAGAACCTTATGTTAGACTACTGGAAACACCGGTACCTTCCCAGTTGTTGATAGGGTCTTAATACGATGAAAAAGCTATCGCTCCTACTCTTGCTGGCACTGCTTTTGCTGGCGAGCGTTGCTATCTACAATTATGTGCATTACGTGACGGGCAGTTCACCAACCACTTCGTCGGAGCAGCCTGCGCGGCTGCGTGTGTCGCACCTGGGTATCGATGCGCCCGTGATGAGTGTGGGGCAAACGGCCTCGGGGGAGATGGATGCACCCAGATCGAATGCCCACAATTCGCCTTACTGGACGAGCGTATTCTGGTATAAGCTGGGGGCCGCACCTGGACAGGCGGGGAATGTGGTCATTGCGGGACATATTGATCGTGTGGGCGGCGACCCGGCTGTGTTCTGGGGGCTTGGCAGCCTGCGACCGGGTGATACGGTTTCTGTAACGAGGAATGATGGGAGCGTTGTAAACTACGCGGTAGATCGTGTTGTCATCTACCCTGCCAACTACCCCGGCCAGGATGCCTTCAACGCTGTTTTTGGCCCCACTACAGGCCATCATCTTAATCTGATTACCAGCTGATCTCAGGAGAACGCGTTCAGCCCCGTAATGGCCTGGCCGATAATGAGCGTGTGGATATCGTCTGTGCCCTCGTAGGTGTAGACCGATTCCAGGTTATTAGAGTGACGGCTGATGGGATATTCGAGGGTGATGCCGTTCGCACCAAGCACTGAACGCGCTTCTCGCGCCGTCTTCAAGGCTTCCCGCACATTATTGCGCTTGGCTACAGAAATCTGCACGGGGTGCAAGAGTCCCTCGTCCTTGAGCCTGCCGAGCTGCAAAGCGAGCAGTTGGGCCTTGACCAGTTCCGTCGCCATGATTGCCAGCTTTTGCTGGACGAGTTGGAAGCTGCCGATGGGGCGATCAAACTGGACGCGGGTTTTGGCGTAATTGAGCGCAACTTCGTAGCACGTGCGGGCCGCACCCGTCGCGCCCCAGGCGATGCCATAGCGCGCTTCGTTCAGGCAGGAAAGCGGGCCGCGCAATCCACGCACTTCCGGCAACACATTCCCGGCGGGAACGCGGCACTCCTCAAAGTGCAGTTCGGAGGTGATTGAGGCACGCAATGAGAGTTTGTGATGGACATCGCTGGTAGTGAAGCCGGGGGTGCCGCGCTCTACCAGGAAGCCGCGAATGCCTTCATCCGTTTTTGCCCACACGACCGCGAGATCGGCAATCCCGCCGTTGGTGATCCACATTTTCGTGCCGTTCAAGATGTAGGAGTCGCCCTCACGACGCGCCATGGTGCTCATGCGGCCGGGGTCACTGCCGGAATCAGGCTCGGTCAGCCCGAAGCAGCCAATGACTTCGCCGCGTGCCATACGCGGCAGCCAACGTTGTTTCTGCTCTTCTGAACCAAAAGCGTAGATGGGGAACATGGCCAGCGATCCCTGCACCGAGACGAATGAACGCAGACCACTATCGCCAGCTTCTAGCTCCTGGCATGCCAGGCCATAGCACACGGCGCTCAGGCCCGCGCCGCCGTAGCCTTCGAGATGCATGCCTAGCAGGCCAAGTTCGGCGATTTCCGGGATCAGTTCGCGCGGGAACGTACCAGCCTCGAAATGCTCGCCGATGATGGGCAGCACGCGGTCGTTCACGAATTTGCGCACGGTATCGCGTACCACGCGTTCTTCTTCGCTGAGCAGGTGGTCGATATTATACAGATCGGTTGCCGATGGCGTCTGTACCTGGCGTTGTGTTTTTGTGCCTGACATAAAATAGTTGCTGCCTTTCGTAAAAAATCTGATATTATCCTATTCTATCATAGTTGATTAGAATCTGATTAAATATTATAATGTCGATGGGTTAAAGCTACAAGGAATTCTTATTTTTTTTCAATACTAGAGGGAGCAAGCCATGCTACAACCTGGACAGCGACTCGATGATTACCGGATTGAAAGTCTTTTTGCGAGTGGTGGTATGGGGGAAATCTACCTGGCGGAGGAGGTATCTCTTAACCGGCAAGTAGCGATCAAAGTGATTCGGCCCGAAGCTATCCGGTATCCAGATAGCGAGGATGCGCAGAAGGTAACAAAACTCTTCCGGCGCGAGGCGACAGCCATTGCACGGCTGAATCATCCCTACGTATTGCCTCTCTACAGGTTTGGCGAGGCAACCCTGGATGGGATTCCTTTGATGTACATGGTGATGCCGTATTGTCAGGAGAAATCATTAACCGATTGGATGCAGACGCATGCTAAAACGGTCTTATCTCTACAGGAAGTCGATTACATCCTGCGACAGGCGGCTGAAGGTCTCCAGTACGCGCACGACCTGGAAGTCATTCACCTGGATGTCAAGCCGTCCAACTTCCTGGTTCGTTACCGCGCAGACGATGCAAGCAAGTTGAACCTGCAACTGGCGGACTTTGGCGTTGCTAAATTAACGGCAACAACCGGCATGAGCCAGACTGTGCGCGGCAGCCTGGAATATATGGCACCCGAACAGTGGGAAGGAAGCCCCGTTTTTGCAACCGATCAGTATGCGCTGGCAACGATGATTTACAAGTTCCTGACGGGTCAGGCTCCTTTCAAGGGTACGGGCTTTGAGCAATTATGGCACCAGCATCGATACATGCAGCCGCAGCCGCCGAGCACTATCAATCCCAACATCCCACCATCAGTTGATAATGTCTTGCTGCGAGCCATGGCAAAAAATCCGAGCGAGCGCTTTCCGAGTGTG
>VBHV01000499.1 GCA_005881995.1 Chloroflexota bacterium
TCAAGGAGGCAACCCTGAGCTCCACACGCCGCCAGAACACCTGTGCGCGGCGCTCGAGGAACTGGGACCTACCTTCATGAAACTGGGCCAGATGCTCTCCACGCGAGACGATCTGTTGCCCCCGGCGTACCAACGCGAGCTGGCCACACTGCAGGATGCCGCCCCAACGATCCCCTTCGAGACCGTGCGCGAGACGATTGCAGCAGAACTGGGTCAGCCGCTTGAACACGCCTTCGCTACCTTTGATTGCGTGCCTCTGGCAGCTGCTTCCATTGGGCAGGCCCACCTGGCCACCTTACAGGATGGGACCGCCGTCGTCGTCAAGGTCCGCCGGCCAGGAGCGGTCGAACAGGTTGACGAGGACCTGAAGTTACTGCACAGCCTGGCAACAGTAGCCAGCCATCACTCGGAACTCGCCAAACAGTATGATGTCGTGGGGCTTGTACAGGAGTTCGACCAGAGCCTGCGGGCGGAACTGGACTATCTGCGTGAAGGACATAATGCTGAGCGCTTCGCCAGGAACTTTGCAGGCGAGAAAATGGTCCAGATCCCGCGGGTGTTCTGGGAGACGACCACCTCTCGCGTGCTCACGCAGGAACGGATTCATGGCATCAAGGTGACGGATCTAGCCGCCCTCCAAGCAGCAGGCATCGACCGCACAGCACTCAGTAAGCGTGGTGCCCAGATCTTCCTCAAAATGGTCTTCGAGGATGGCTTTTTCCACGCGGACCTGCACCCGGGCAATCTCTTCATTGAGGAAGGGGGGCACATTGGGCTGATTGACTTTGGCATGGTCGGGAGCGTGGATAAACAGACCCGGGAGGAACTGGGACTCCTGCTGTCTGGCGTAACCAGTCAGAACACCGATCGGTTGGTCGATGCGTTGCTTGAACTTGGGGCGACCCAGCAGCCGGTGGATCGTGCCGCGCTATGCCGTGACCTGGAGCACGTGCTTTCGCAGTTTGTCGATCAACCGCTCAGCGCGCTCCCTTTGGGACCCTTGCTGACGGAGATGTTCAGCATTGTGCGTCGCCACCATCTCGTCTTGCCGTCCAGGCTGACAATGCTACTCAAGACGACGATTACGACGGAGGGCATGGCGGTACAGCTGGATCCCTCATTTAACCTCGTGGAGGCGCTTACTCCCTATGTAAAGCGTCTCATGCTCCAGGAGAATTCGCCAGTTGCCTGGGCCAGCCGCTTCGGCAAGGCGGTTCCGGATCTGCTCTGGCTCGCCACCGAGTTGCCCCTGCTAGTGCGGCAGCTAGTGGGCGACCTGGATCGAGGTTCCTTGAAGATCGCCGTCCAGCCAACGGGGTTGGATTCA
>VBHV01000500.1 GCA_005881995.1 Chloroflexota bacterium
TTTGCCAGACGCAAGGGAGCAGGCATTGAAAACAATGCTAAATGTGCCGTCTGGAGCGACATCTGCGGCACCTTGGAAAGTTCCATCGACATACAGGCTCGCGACGTTGCCGCCACCCACAAAGTTCTCCCCACTCACCGTCACGTTGCTACAATTCGCCGAGGTGACCTTATGGGGGGAGACGCTAATGGAGGGGGGAGCAGCGGCCGAAACCGTAGGAACGGCTGCGAGCTCCACGGCAGTGAACGCCCCCGTCAAAAGGGTACAGCATACGAGAACAGAGAAAATACGTGTCTTGACAAGGGAAAGTAATGTTGCCATTGGTTCACTTCCTTTCTCAAAGTGAGCATGGTATCTGAGATACCTCTTGTTCCTCGTACGATCTCTGTGGAGGGTTTCCATCCAAAAGTGATCGCTGCCTCTCCTTTCAAAGCCACGACAAGCCTGCTCTCAGGGACGCGATCAACGACCACGAAGATATGATCACTACAGTGGTCTCTGGCCCTTCAGGTGTCTCTGCTCAGAGCCCACGCAACTCCTTCATGAAGTGTGTGAACTCGCTGTCGGTGCGCTGGGGTCACTTCTACAAAAGGTCAGAACGATGCAGGTCAACCAGTGTCAAGGACACAACGACAGGTGAGTTTCTTCAAGAAGTATACCTGAGCTCAAGGCAAAAGGCAAGCGACATGACCAGCAAGTTTGGGAACCAGAAGGTGGGAAGGATGAGAGGGGCAGTGGACAGCATGTTCATGAGTATTTTGACAGAACACGAGGAGGATAAGTAACGGTTCCTTTTGCCTCAGCCTCTTCAATTGCAAGAAGTGTTTATCCATGCGGTAAGGTCTAAAGTGAGTTTTACCTGCAATGGAAATATAAGTAGTGCAGCATGAACCGTTTCTGGGGTAACGGGATCAACATTGTTAGGATGTCCAGCATCATTCCTAATAGTTCGTATCTGACTCGTAAAGGCAGGCCAATAAGAAGAGAAAGACTCTGCTAATGAAGTTGGCATGGGCGCAGGAGCACCTTTTGTGGTGTACGGTTGCAGTTCTTTTTCAATAGCATCAAGCACCCTTTTTATGAGATCACCTTTCAGATCACGAGACGACTGCTTTCCGATACTGTTCATTCTATTAACCAATACGTCTCGTAATTCTAAGACAATGCTTTCCGCAGCGACGCCTACCATCACCGCCGTTGCCTTGTAGCAGTTATTATTATATGTTTGCAACGCCTCTCTAATATACGACTCAGCTATGGGGTCTAGTGATCCCTGATTACTGAGATACTGCATATATCCATCCGGATTAGCCGGGTCTCGGCTCAGATTTCTGAGAGTATTTCGCCCTGTTTCGGTCAAATGGCAAAAGGGGGGATTAGGATTGCCAATGTCATATCCCCATGCAAGTTGACCATTTCGGAAAAGATCATGCCACATAGTGAGTAATGCTTGCTGATCCTCAATTCTACCAATATGTATGCCAAGTCTTTGCTCCGCTCGTTGCAGAATAACCCCTTGCTGGAAACCCGATCCAGAATGACTAAGTTCACTCACTACTTGTAACAAGACGGTACGTATTTGGTTCTCATCCATATTCAAATTCACTCTTTTATACTGGGGAAACAGGCCAGGGTGATCCCGTTCGGAAAGATAAACTAGACGCCACTATAGGCGGAGAAGCCGCCATCTATGGGGATTACAGTTCCTGTGACGAAAGCCGATGCCGGACTGACCAGCCACAACAGCGTCCCTACCAAATCTTCTGGTGCGCCTAATCGTCTCATCGGTGTATGATCGAGAATTGCCTGCCCACGCGGGGTCATAGCTCCGCTCTGAGCATCGGTAAGCAAAAAGCGGTTTTGTTCTGTCAAAATGAAGCCAGGGGCGATTGCATTCACCCGAATTTGAGCGCCATATTCCTGTGCCATGTGAACCGCCAGCCATTGGGTGAAATTTGCTACTGCGGCCTTCGCCGCGCTATATGCCGGAATACGGGTCAAAG
>VBHV01000236.1 GCA_005881995.1 Chloroflexota bacterium
AAAGCCAGCAGTATGAACGCCAGTATCAAGGTAAAGGGCGTAGTCTGTCCGATGTTCATACGCAGGAATTGCAGCACCGGAGCCGTTCGCTCGGCCGATGAGAATATGGCCTGTATAACCTCGATAATCAAGGATGCCGCTACACCGAAGACGGAGCCGAGTGTGACCGAGACCGTCAGGCTGATCGACGCCAGTAAGAGCATCGGTCCGAGCCAGAGTTGCACAAAATCCCATAGGTTGCCGCCGAGCGTAAAAGCAATGATACCAGATGTGATGGCGGTCAGTAACAGGTTAAAGCCGATTACCAGCACCATGCGGCAGATCATGATGATACGTATCGATGTAGGCGTTGCTAAAATGATTTCATATCCGGCATCCTGTTCGGCCTGGTAAATGAAGGCGATTCCGGTCGCGGCAGTCACGGTCGAGAAGAATGCCAGCACAGTTTCGACATTTTGCAAATGATGTCGTACATCCGGACGGCTGAACGCAATCAGCGCCAGCATGAGGATATTAACCCCTACTGCGGCAATCCAGATGCTTTTGTGAATTAAGGGTATCTGCCTTTTGAAAACTAGCCAGAGGTGAGCAGCGTCGCGCGATATCGATCGCCGTTTCCTCTGTTGGGCCTGAACTTCCTGAGTATCGATTTTTGCCAGTACCTGGTTCATAATGTTCAGAGAAGGAAGTGGCGCGAATGCGACAACAGCTTGCGCGGTGCCCTGCACGGCCTGCCAGGAAGAGAGTTCGCGTCGGCATGCCTCGCAGCGCGCAAGATGCGCCCGCACGCGTTCGATGTTTG
This sequence comes from Chloroflexota bacterium, assembly GCA_005881995.1. The sequence continues at coordinate 803 of VBHV01000236.1, forward strand.
TGATATCAAGCCGACCGTTCAAATAAGCTGGCAGGAGGTCGAGGATATGCTCGTCGTAGTGTGAAAGTTGGTATGTCATGGGTTTGCTTCCTCACGCCCATCGAGCTGCGCTCGCAGCGCTCGCCTGGCATTGCTCAAGCGACTCTTGACCGTACCCACAGGCACCTCAAGAATGGTTGCCGTCTCCTGGTAAGAGAGTTCTTGCACAAATGTCAAGACCAGTACCTCGCGATGGAGCGCAGCAAGTTGTCGAAATGCTGCCGCCAGTTCATCGCGCGCGAAACTGGCAAGCGTCCATGCTTCGGGTTCGGGATCAGTAGCCACCAGTCCTTCCATCTCGGTTTCGTCGGCCAGGGGCAGTCTGCGCTGGCGCAGCGTGTTGTGTGCCTGCCGACGAGCGATACCTATCAACCATGTCCGCACGCTTGATCGCCCCTCAAAACTCTGGGCGCTTTTCCACACAGCCACCAGCGTATCCTGCAAAATCTCTTCTGCCAGCCCGTGGTCCGGCGTGAGTTGCAGTAAATAGTTGAAGAGCGTGCGCTGGTAGCATGCATAGAGTTCAGCCAGGGCGTCCCGGTCTCCGATGGCGATCCGCCTGATGACCTGCCTTTCATCGGCAACTGGCTGGATATGCTGTGTCTGCATACTCATCCAGCCGCTCTCCCGTACCAGTGCGAACTCCACGTTCCGTAGCTCTCTTCTTTCCAGGACATGCTCAAGCCGTCTTCTTTCTAACTATGAGTAGCAACGCGTGACGATAATGTTCACATACTCGCAGCTTGTTCCAGGTGGTGTTGAGTTTTGATGATGCTGTCTATCTATACGGTTTAACCGGGTTGAAGTTTGGAGAAACGCAGAGAATATAGCAACAATGGGGGAATGAGCAGAGAAAAAGGCGCGGATGGACATATCCGCGCCTTTTTCTCTGCTCATCATTTACAAGTTGGCGGGGCAGGCCCCAGATCACCGCCATAATTGGTGATATCCCAGTTGCCATCGCTATCCTTGCGGATCGTTAACGTCAACTGGTACGTTTTTGTAAGCTTGCTGCGCGTGATATCGTACGTGTACGACTGTGTGTTGTTATCGGATGACGTCGTCGCGCTTCCCTGCACCTCGTTAAAATCGGTCACTAACCCATAGCAATGATCGTCTTGCAGCGCCATCTGCTTAAAGTCCTCCGGTCGCAGCGTAACGGTAATCGTCGCATCCAGGTCCTTGTAGGCCTGGTCGTAGTTCTGACTCTTCAGGTTCAGCAAAAAATCGGTCGCGGTATTCGCGGCTCCTGAGCTTTGTCCTACTCCGATGAAGAGGTTTGTTAGCCCATAAGCGATCACAAAGGTGATGATCCCGCAGATAACCAGTATCCCTCCAAATATCAACAAGCGTCGCCGCCAGGTTTTGGGAGGTTTTGTCTGCCTTTGCGGACGACCTACCCGCTGCACCGCGGGCGGCGTATCAAGTCTCGCCATACCGGGAGGACGCCTGGGCACGGCTCGCTGTTTGCCGGTACCGTTGAGCGCCGCGTGGGAGTCGCTGGAGGTTCGATCCCAGGGCTCTTTTCCTTCTTTTCCCTGGCCGTGTCGTCCTTGCATAATATGCTTCCTCCTCAAGTAGGAACAGATATCATCTCGTTGCTTCGCAGAACCGAGCAGATGGTACAAAGGCGTCTCTCGTTAGAGATTCAACAATACAATGCCTACGATTTTCGCGTGCGCCTGTTGTAATTGTTCTTGTGCCTGTTTCGCATGCGCTTGCGTTGTACGATTGACGATGACAGTAAGCGCTGTGTGATCCACCAGAGCGCCAATCAATAAAGCATCAGCCCCGCTTAAGACCGGAGGGCTATGAAAAATAACGAGGCCAGTCTTGTTTTCTGCTTCATTCGGAAGCTTACAAAGGCCCTGTACAACCACTTCCAGGCGGGGAGAGAGCAATGCTGCCGCTTGTCCCTTTGCTGCACCTGCCCCCAGTACTCGTAGTCCGGGAATGAACGTACTTTGTAAGGAAGCAGCGATTTTCTCAGAGGTAATCAATTCATCCGCCAGCAAGTCGCTCAGTCCGTCAGACTTTTCCAGTCCGAATCGTTGCTGAAATTGCGGCTCGCGCAGGTTGGCATCCACTAAAATGGTTGGTGTACCGCTCTGAGCCGCTACTATCGCCAGGTTTGCCGCCACAGCCCCAAAATCGCCATACGCTGATGGTGTCGTTACCAGCAGTGAATGTGTGTGTTTGTCGGACTCCCTCTCCCATTGAAAGCGAATATTCGCAAACAGTGTGCGCATTGCTTCAGTATACGCAGAATCTGTATCATAGTCCGTTAGCAGCGTATGTTGTTCTTGTGAGCGATTACCCATGAGGTTGTGCCCTCTCTTTAAGTATCGATCATTATGCATGTAGTTGAATAATTATTGAATAAGTTGTTAAACAAACAGAGATCACCATCTGAGAACCCTGTCAAGCTCACTCGTACCATTGGGGTAGATCGCTCTTTTAACGTCCTCCGGACAGTGGTGCGCGCGGCACCTCTCCCAAAATGGGCAGTTTCAGCAAATGCGCTACCTGATCTTTATTACGAATCCGGTCATCGAGGTAATCCAACAGAAATGTCAGCGCGATACCTAAGGCAAGCGCTACCAGGAGAAGCACAATGTACAATATCAGTTTGTTATTGGCCGTGCCAGCTACAGTGGTCGCATCGGTAGCATTGCTGATGACACGCGCGGCCACCGCTGGTTGCTCAAATGTGTTGGTAGAAGAGTTATGCGTCGGGTCATTGGAGACTACGTAGTCGAGAAAGTTTCCAAGCTGTAACGCACTTACCTCGCCAGCAGCGTTGGCGATGGCCCAAGCTCCATCAGGTGAGCTCCAGGTGGTGGTGATCGTCACAAGACTATGCACGCGTGTCGCGACAAGTGATGACCCAATCGCGCCCGCGTTCTGCCAGTCACCGAGGTCGGGATTAGCGCCAAAGCGTCGTGCGAGGGCATTCATATCCCGGCCGATTTGATTTGAAATAGCTGTATCAAACTCGCGTGTAGTCAGGATTGGCCCGGTCACAAACGCATCGGCAAGCGCCTCGGAAACTGTGACATAGTTGGCATTGTTCGTATCGCCTTTAGTGGTGGCCTGCAAGCCTACCTGAATTGTGATGGTGGAACTGTAGGCTTCCAACGCGCCCGGAATTTTTCTCAAATGATAATATTGATAGCCGACGTATAGCCCTACCACTCCCACAACCAACACTATTACCCAGATACGCCGCCATATGATTGCCCAATAGGTTCGTAGTTCCACGTTCTGTGCCAGACCTTTCGTATAGACACGATGCGCCGGATTATCATCTAGATGATAAAATAATCATGCTTTCATTTAAACAGGTTTCCCTGGTGAAGATACTCTGATCTGTTAACGTACTAGCTCGTTGGTTGGTGTACGTAACTCGTGAGGCCTTGCCGCGTTCATTTTCGCTTCGATAAACTGGAGAATACGCCGGTGGAAACGCGGCTTATCAAATTCGAGCGCGTGATCGCGAATGATTTGCGGGTCATAGCGCGTCTCGTCAAAAGCAGCCAGCGTTGCCGCGAGGCTTTCTACCGTCTGTTCCTGGAAGAAGGTTCCCGTTACTCCATCGATCACTGAAGCCAGCGCGCCGCCTGCGCTGTAAGCAACTACAGGACGGCCCGAGGCCTGGGCCTCGAGCGGCGTGATCCCGAAATCCTCTTCCCCTGGCAAAATAAGGGCGCGGCAGTGCGCGTAGTAATGGAGGACTTCGGCGTCCGAGAGCCGTCCCAGAAAGCGGATCGTTGGTCCGGCCATTTGCTGGAGCCGTTGTTGGTCGCGTCCACTTCCGATGATTACCAGGGGTAATTGCAGGCGATTGCACGCCTGGATAGCCAGGTCGATGCGTTTATACGGCATGAAGCGGCTCACCACCAGGAAGTAATCTTCCGGCTGCGTAGTGGGATCGAAGAGGAAGCGACTGGCATCAACGGGCGGAGGAATGACCACCGCCTCGCGCCGGTAATATTTCTGAATGCGATCCGCCACGGCGGGCGAATTGGCGATAAAATGATCGACCCGCATTGCCGTTGTTTGGTCCCAGACGCGCAGCCAGGTGATCAGGAATGGTAGAACGCCGCGTGCCAGCTTGCCCAGTTGTTCTCGTTCAACATATTCATCATAGTTCCAACACCAACGCATGGGTGTATGGCAGTAACAGATGTGCATGGTACCAGGTTTCGTTATCACTCCCTTGCCAAACGCGCTGGAACTACTCAGAATGAGATCATAACCCCGCAGGTCCAGCCGTTCCATCGCGAATGGATAGAGTGGTAGAAATGGCTGGTGATGCTTTTTCACGAACGGTAGCCTTTGCATAAAAGAGGTGCGGATATCGATCTGTTGAAATGCAGCATCGACGCGCCTGGGATCATAAATAGATGTGTATAGGGGCGCATCGGGAAATAGCTCATGAAACGCCAGGACGACGCGCTCCGCGCCTCCCATTTGATTAAGGTAGTCATGAACCAGAGCCACTTTCATTAGTATGCTCCTCGGCTGAATAGTACCGCCGGAATAGTGCGTAAGAGAATCTGGAAGTACAGGCGCAATGACCAGTTTTCAATATAATACAGATCCATCAGCACCCCCTCATCGAAGCTGATATCGCTTCGTCCTCGCACCTGCCATAAGCCTGTCATACCGGGTTTGATCGCCAGGCGCCCTTTCTGCCACTCTTCATATTGCACTACTTCGTGTGGCAGTGGTGGACGTGGCCCAACCAGGCTCATCTCGCCCTTGATTACATTCAGTAGTTGAGGAAACTCGTCAAAACTGGTGCGGCGCAGAAATTTCCCGACGGCTGTGACGCGCGGATCATCTTTTATCTTAAACAGCGGCCCCTGTGCCTCATTGCGCGCTAGTAAATCCGCCAGTCCATCTTCCGCATTTTTATACATCGTGCGGAATTTGTATACTTTGAATGGGCGTCCGTTTTTACCGATACGCGTTTGCTTATAGACGATTGCTCCTGAAGAAGTCAGGCGAATCGCTAGCGCAATGCAAAGCCAGAAAGGTAATCCCAGTACGAGCAGAAGTATGGCTACCACAATATCCACTACCCGCGTAACGATGCGCTGCGTGTAGTTGATCGAAGCCTGTTTAATACCGATCAGCGGGATGCCCTCGATCGCTTCCATATCGATGCGCGACAGGCTCAACTCGTAGAGGTCGGGCACCAGTTTGAACGACGTTCCCAGCCGTTCACACAGCCGCACGCTGCGGATACTTTGCTGGTGTAAATTCGAGGGAAGGGCGATGATGACCTCGTCAATTTGCATTGAGCGAATCACCATACCCAGGTCTTCCAGCGAGCCCAGCATCTTGAATCGCCCAAAGTCGCTGGGTGCTTCATGCATATCGTGCAAGAAGCCTACAATCGAGAAACCAAGATTGGGGCTGGCCGCTATATGCTGCATTATCAGCTTACCCAGGCGGCCTGAACCAACTACAAGCAGGCGCGTCTCGCCAATTCCCCGGCGGTAGAGCAATCCCATCACCGATGAAACGATCAACCTCCACGTACCCAATACCAGGATCGACGTTACCCAGACAAAAGGTACCAGCAGGCGAGAGCTTGATGGTGGTTCGACGACAAAAAAGTAGGCCACCAGAAAAGCCAGGCCGAGCGTGGTTGAAGTGATAATTGTCCATACCTGCCGGAACCAGCTTCCCGTCAGGCGGATACTATAAAGACCGCGTATGGTGAAAATACTGATCAGCCCGACCACAATGCCAATGTCAAGCCACAGAAAACTGCTAAGAGGTGAGTATTGGGGTTTGTTCTCGATCCCTGTTAAATTATTGCGGAACGATGCAAGTATGGTATTATTGAAAAGAACGGTGTAGCGTAAAAAATGGGCAAGCCAGAATGCTACCGCGACCATCGCGGCATCCAGGATGATGATGGCAATGCGCTCAAAGATACGCCATTGGCGGCGCAGCGAACGGCGCTGCTTGATGGCTTTGGTGATCGGGCCGGTCGTCCCGCTTGCCCCACCTGTTGTCATATCAGGAGTTCCTGTCGTTTCTGTATTCTGAACTGCTGCTTGAAACCCAACAGCGCTCTGTTGTAGTTTTCCGGTATTCAAATTCACTACCTCTAAACCCCTACAGGCACGGTACACCGGGCCACTTACTTACTTGCAAGAGAAACATTCCGATATGCTCCTGGCGATGCATGTTGCCCCGCCGCTTGTTCATATACGGAGATGGTTTGCTCAACCATCGTCTTCCCCGAAAACTGCTGTGCGATCGAGGGTGCCAGTTCACGGCATCGCCGGCGCAGCGCTTCATCGCTCAATGCCTGCTGTAGCGCCGCCGCCATAGCATCTGCATCATATGGGTCAACCGTTAAGGCTATACCCGCACCCGCCTCGGGTAAACTCGACACGTTGGACGTGACGACGGGAATACCACATGCCAGCGCCTCCGCCACCGGTATACCGAAACCCTCGTACAGCGATGGATAGACAAATGCCGACGCTGCATGATACCACATGCTCTGTTCCGAGTCGGGAACAAAACCAGGAAACAGTACTTCTGACGCTACATCCAGTCGTTGTACCTTCTCGAAAATCGCATCATAGAGCCAGCCTTTGCTCCCTGCCAGTACCAATTTCTCATCTCTATGATACACTGAACGCAATCGCTTGTAAGCTTCCAGTAAGGTAACGACGTTTTTACGCGGTTCCAGGGTGCCGAGATAGAGAAGATATCCATCTCCCAGCCCGTGTTTCTGGCGAAAAGCTTGCTGCGCTTCATCTGTAATAACGTTGGAAAACCGCGCATCGATGCATGGGTAGACTGTTTGTACACGCTCAGGCGCAATTCCCGCCAGTTCCATCGCGTCTCTTTTTGTACTGGAAGAGTTCGCGATAATCATTGTGGCGCGTCGCAAACTGCGCGTAGTAAATGTGCGATGATAGAATCGCTTCGTGCGGGTCAAGATATGGGGGAAGCGCAGGAATGCCAGGTCATGGAGTGTCACCACCCCCGCGCATCTGCGCGGCAACATCTCCGGTAGGACGTTGGCGGGCGAGTGGAAGACATCGATGCGTCGCTCGCGTAGAAATGATGGCAGCTGCAGCTGCTCCCACGCTACCCGCGAGAATGGCTTTGATTCAGACCATGCGACAGGAACATATTCGATCTGTTCTGACGCCTGCACATCTCCTCGAAGACGTTCGACGACCGGTTGCCCATTCACAAAAATTGTATATTCATGCTCTCCTGGCCGTTGCGCCAGTGCGGTTAGCAGGTATCGGATGTAACGACTGATCCCACCGTTACGATAGTTGTTGCTGTATGATAGCAATTGGGCATTGATAGCGATGCGCATAGCGTTCTTTTCTCTACAAAGTCGTCCTATGGCTGTATAACGTCCCTGGAAGAACGCAGGTAACAGCCACAGACCTATGGAGCATCATCCCATTTGTGCTAGCGCAATCGATATATGTATTGCTTACACTTCCCTGACAGAGTATACTCATGTTTAAGCGTAAAGAGGCAGGCTTTGCAGGTACCCCAAAATCAAGGGGGCGTTGCGTTTTTCTTTGCGTTGGAGTATTATAGCCTACATATTCAGATGGGCGCAATGGAGGTTGCGTTGGAATTCTCCATACACGTAGCCCCGTAACTATTGGGAGAAAGTGCGTTGGCGATACAACTCCGTCTCGATGTTGCACAGCTAACCGATGTTGGCCGCAAACGCGAACATAACGAAGATAATATGGCCTATGTCATCCCTAAAGACACTCAGGTGATGGCAATGAAAGGCGCCCTGTTTATCGTCGCTGACGGTATGGGTGGACATGCAGCAGGTGAGGTTGCCAGCGAAATAGCGGTAGACACGGTCAGTAACGCTTATTACATGGACGACAATGAAGACGTCTCTACTCCACTGTTGCAGGCGATTAAACGCGCCAATACAGCCATCTACCAGCGTGCGGCAGAAAATATGTTGCGCAGCGGCATGGGCACCACCTGCGTTGCGGCTGTATTGCGCGGCAATATGAGCTATATCGCCAATGTCGGCGATAGCCGTGCCTATCTGGTGCGCGGGAACCAGGTCAGACAAATTTCACAGGATCACTCATGGGTCGCAGAACAGGTCAGGGCAGGTTTACTCACCGAGGAGCAGGCGCGCACCCATGCACAGCGTAATGTTATCACGCGTTGCCTGGGCACTCAGCCCGATGTAGAAGTAGATGTCTTCCGCGAATCATTGCAGGAGGGTGACTGCCTGATTCTGTGTACCGATGGGCTTTCCGGCCTTGTCAGCGACGAAGAGCTATTGCGTATCGTCGAGCAATCAGTTCCCCAGGAAAGCGTCTATCACCTTGTTGAAAGAGCCAATGAGAATGGCGGTCCGGATAATATCACCGCTATCGTTGTGCGCGTGCATGAATTGGGAGTAGAACCGCCTGGCGTGCGTAACCCCGTGCCGGTCGGTGGGCGTGAAATCGGCCAGGAAGATACCGGTGCCCTGAATATGCTCGGCGCCGCCGCAACTACACCCTATACCGCCGGCAATGTCGATGGGCGTGTGGTGAGCGCCCCGTTGCATTTGAGCAGCGGCCCTCTGGCCTCTCCTGAGAGTATCACGGCCCCCCAACCAGCTCTAGGGAAACCGCAGCGCAATCGTCTCTTTTTCCCCACACTCCTCCTGCTTTTTTTGATTGTGGTGGCGCTTGCCGGTGGCGGCTTCTTTTATGTTGTACACAACAATGATAGCCAGGCCGTCGATGCGGCATTGACTACGGCCGGGCAATTGATTACCCGGGCTCAGGGCGAGGTCTCATCCAATCCTCCACAGGCCTTGAAAGACCTGGCATCGGCCCAGAACAATCTGAGTGACCTGCAGAAAACCCATACCCTGGATAGCAATCAGACCAATAGATGGAACATGTTGCAGAGCCAGATGGCTACCCAGGTAAAAGCTGCTATTGGCAGCTACAATACCGGGGCGAAAATCGCGGTCCTGCCCTGTCATGGCACCACCTCTCACTCCATCAATACCACGAGTACCAACATACAACCGTCCAGTATTGCCGCCGTTCGTGCTGGCAACGGCTCCACTGTCTTGTATGCGCTTGGCCCGGATGGAGTAGTCTACCAGGTCACCAATCAATATGGACTCTTACCTGCGATTGCTAAGACACCCTCTGCGAGCACCTTTGCCATCGTCGGCAACGGAACACAGCTCTTTACTCTAGCAGAACAGTTGCAAGGCGCTACTAACCTGCCTAACCCCAACGGTTACAGCGTCAGCATGTATGCGCTCGATCAGACGGGGAAACCATCAAAGCCGGTGACCGCCGTGATTGACCAGACCTTCACCACGGGAGGCTATGCCCCTACGCTCATTACCTCCTGGAACAAGACGATCTACGTGGTCCTGACCATTCCCAATCAGAACAAAGCGCGTATTCTCGCTTTTACGCCGGATAACAAAGGCCACCTGGTGCCTGCCAAACCCTACGATTTTTCTAACTCGCAGCCGATCATGAGTGTAGCCGCCTTTGCCGATCAGTTCTTTCTCTTGCTCTCAAACGGCGCGGTCCAGAGCCTTTCGCTGGCCGGGGCATTTGGCAATCAGTCCCAGTCAACTTTCCCGACAGCAGTTCAAGTGAAATCGCCCATCGAGACGCCCCTGCCAACCAGTGCGAGTAATTACACCCCGGCGATAGTGGTGCCGACGGTAACGCCCCTGCCGCAGAATGGCAGCACGTCGTTGTTGATTTCAACCGCGAACATCCTATCGGTCGGTGTGGTAAATACCGTCTCCCACCTGTATATTGGAGACTCGACCAATCACCGCGTGCTTGACCTTCAGGAAGCCGCCCCTCCCCCAACGGGGACAGGTACGGGAAAGAGTATTACCATGCAACTGGTGCAGCAATATGTTTCCTCCCAGGAACTGAATGTGGTCAAAAGTCTTGCCGTTGATCCCCAGGGCGCCAATCTCAACATCCTGGCGCAGCCGGGCAATACCTCTCCGGTTAACCTGGTTGCAGTCAGTACAGCGGCCATGCAGACCGGTTGTGGCATGTAAAAATCTGGAGTAGGCCCTCTTTGCATATCATGATATGATGGTCATGTCCCCTCGTCGTGAGGCGAATTTTTTACGTTCACTTTTCAAAGTCATATGTATCTGAAATAGCAGGTAAGGAGCTCAATGGAGTGGGTTTTGAGCAATATCGGACAACAGGTGACGCTTGCCGGTTGGGTGAATAGACGCCGCGATCATGGGGGCCTGATCTTCCTGGATATCCGCGACCGGTACGGCATCACGCAGGTCATCTGCGACCCGGAACGTTCTCCAGAAGCGCATCGCGTCGCGTCAGAGTTACGTTCCGAATACGTCGTGCAGGTGGCGGGTACCGTCGTGCCCCGTTTGCCGGGAACCGAGAACCCCAATCTGGCTACCGGTGCCATAGAGGTCGCTGCCAGCCGTATTGAGCTGCTCAACCCTTCGCGCACTACGCCGTTCCCCATCAGCGACACCATCTCGGTTGATGAATCCCTGCGGCTCAAATATCGCTATCTCGACCTGCGCCGCCCGCGCATGCGCGACAACATCATCTTGCGCCATCGCGTGGTGAAGGCCATTCGCGATTACCTCGATGAGCGCGGCTTCCTTGAGATCGAAACCCCCATCTTGATGAAAAGCACGCCCGAAGGCGCGCGCGACTACCTGGTTCCCAGCCGCCTCTACCCCGGAAAGTTCTATGCTCTGCCGCAATCTCCCCAGCAGCTCAAGCAGTTATTGATGGTGGCCGGTATGGACCGCTACTTTCAGATTGCGCGCTGCTTCCGCGACGAAGATCAACGCTCTGACCGCCAGCCCGAATTTACCCAGCTTGACCTGGAAATGGCTTTCGTCGATGAGGGAGACGTCATGTCACTCATCGAAGGCCTGTTGATCTACCTCATTGAAAAGACCACCAATAAGCGCATCAAACAGCAGCCGTTCCCGCGCCTCAGCTACAAGCACGTCATGGATCGCTACGGCACCGACCATCCCGACTTGCGCTTCGACCTGCCTCTGGTCGAGATCACTGACCTGGCGGCGGCTGGCAACTTTGGCGTCTTCCAGAGCGTGCTGGCTTCCAACGACGTAGTAAAAGGTATTCGCGTGCCGGGCGCTGGTGGTTATAGCCGCAAAGAAATAGAGGAACTGACCGAATTTGCCCGTGTGCTGGGTGCCAAAGGACTCGTTTCACTGGCCATCGGTCCTACCGGCGAAGTGAGATCCCCCCTGACCAAATTCATGTCCGCTGAAGAGGTACAGGCCATCATTGATCGTCTTCAGGGTGAACCCGGTGATCTGCTGCTCTTTGTGGCGGATAGTGCCAAAGTCTCTAATGACGTGCTCTTCCGCCTGCGTGTCAAACTGGCAGAGCGCCTGCAACTGATCGACCCCAATGAAATGGCCCTCTGCTGGGTAGTGGACTTCCCGCTCCTGCACTACGACGATGAGGGTCAACGCTACGAGGCTGAGCACAACCCTTTCTCAGGCATGGACGAATCCCATGTTGATCGGCTCGATACCGACCCCCTCAACATTCGCGCCAAACAGTATGACATCATCTGCAACGGCTACGAAATTGGCGGCGGCAGCGTGCGTATCAACGTGGCAGAAATCCAGCAGAAAGTCTTCTCGCTGATGAAGCTGGACGACGAGCAAATCAAAGAGCAATTCGGCCACATGCTCGAAGCTTTCGAATACGGCGCGCCTCCCCATGGCGGCATCGCGCTCGGCATTGACCGCCTGGTCATGCTCTTCGCCGACGCCGACAATATCCGCGAAGTCATCGCCTTCCCCAAAACGCAGGCCGCCATAGACCTGCTCATGAACGCCCCCTCGCCCGTTGACGAGAAGCAATTGCAAGAACTGCATTTGAAAATTATTACGGATGAGAAGCGTTAGCAAAAAAGGCTTTTCCTGAGCTAAAAAAGGCCTCCCGGTGCCGGGAGGCCTTTTTTAGCTCAGGACTTTATTTTCCAGGCAATTATTGGGGAATGATCATGTGAATGTACCTAACCTTTGCATTTGGATACCTCAGTATACTAAAAGTAGGTCTCCCCCAGAACCTGACTTACTATTCGGCATCCGGTTGGGATGGTGGAAGGAGAAGACAATGGCATCAATGAATACAATGGGTACGAATCGCTCAACGACCATCGTATCCGCAAATCAAGCAGCATCGCTGGGAGTGTTACACCGGCAGCTACCAGCAGCCAATACAGCAGTTGGCATAGCCCCGAAGTTTACGCCCGCGCTAACCGAGGAGGAGGCGGTCGGGCAGGCTCGTCTGCTCAAGGCATTAGCAGACCCCACGCGCCTGCGTATTTTAAGTCTCCTCAGTCGGCATGAAGGCGAAGTATGCGTCTTTGAGATCGTGGAGAGCTTCACGCTGGAACAACCCACTATTTCGCATCACCTCCGCATTCTGCGTGACGCAGGCCTGGTAGATTGCCGCAAGAAGGGCCTCTGGGCCTACTACTACGTCCGCCGCGAAACCTTGACTCGCGCGCAGGA
>VBHV01000501.1 GCA_005881995.1 Chloroflexota bacterium
AACTTGCAACATCCCTATATGCCGGCCGAAGTGACCGCCTTTGGTCTCAAGGGTGATGGTGTGAGTATTGGCCTTGTCTCTGAACCCGCGGAATTGTTCTGTGAATACGGCATGCGTGCGCGGAAACACTCACCTTTCGCAACCACACTGGTGCTGGGTTTAGCTAACGGTTTTATTGGCTACGTTCCCACACCCAATGTCTATACTGAAGGTGGCTATGAATGTGAAGCCACGAATGTTGCTCCAGAAGCCGGAGACCAGCTCTGCCAGACCATGATCGATGCTTTGAACGCTGTTGCGTGAAATCACGCTTGCCGGCAAACTGAACGCGGTTCGCTCTCTGTTGTGCCGGTCGGAATAAGGAGACTATTTACATGTCCATACTCGAACGCTTGCCACATGCCAACGTCAAACGCCTGGAATTTGGGCGCGGCATCGCCGACAATATCGGCTCACAATTCGGACGCTATATCGTAACAACCATGGCCATCCCCTGGGGGCTGGTCAGCCAGCGTATCGGTGCGCCGCCTGTGCACGTTATCGATGTGCAGGATATGGACCTGGACCGCGCCCAGGCATTGGAAGCCGCTGCGCCTCCCTGCGATACAGTTGTAGCGATTGGTGGAGGGCAATCAATGGACATGGGGAAGTATATTGCCTGGAAACGTGGTATCCCGCTGGTGAATATCCCCACCATTGTTTCGACCAATGCCTATGTCACGCAGGCCGTTGGTGTGCGCAACCAGGGGAAAGTTGAATACATTGGTGAAGTGACTCCCGAGCTGGTGATTGTCGATTACGACCTGATTCGCACCGCTCCGCCCGAACTGAACATCGCGGGATGCGGTGATATCCTGTCCATCCATACCGCTTCGTTTGACTGGCACCTGGCCTATGCCGCCGGGCGGGAACCGCGAGGCTATATCCCTGCGGCGGTGGAGCGTGCGCGCGCATTAGTAGAGCGTTTAGACAACGCGGCAAGCGAGATCCGCGCCTTAAGCGATGAGGGCATACACACCATCGTCGAATGCTACCTGGAGATCAACGACATCTGTATTCCCCTGGGTCACTATCGCGCTGAAGAGGGGCCGGAACATTTCTTCGCTTACAATGTTGAATATCTGACACGCCGCACATTCGTGCACGGCTGGATTGTGGGGCTGGGCATTCAGTTGATGAGCCAGTTGCAGGACAATAATCCGGCTGCGATTATTGCCATCATGGATCGCCTTGGCCTACCGCACACTCCACGCGCCAACGGTCTCACCCGCGTGGATGTTATCCATGCCCTGGAGACATTAAGAGATCGCACCCTGGCAGATGAACGCTGGTACGGCATTATTCATGAGCGCGATATCACACCAGAATTTATTGAGCAGGTGACAGGTGGGCTGGAGTATGCAGATCAGGAAATGAACTGATCCTTTCCAATTGAATGGTTTCTACGGGACAAGCACAACTTTTCCCAATACCCTGCGCTTCATCATATCGTAGAGCGCGTCGGCAGCCTGTTCGAGCGGATAGGTCGCGGAAATATGCGGTTTCAAGCTGCCTTCGGCCAGCCATGTGAGCAATTCCTTGAGGTTTTCCTGGTTGTGCTGGCTTTCGCGCTCGGTAAACGCGCCCCAGAAGACGCCCACGATCGAACAGCCCTTGAGCAGCGTCAGATTGAGTGGAATGCGTGGGATATCGCCCGCCGCGAAGCCAACCACCAGGA
>VBHV01000237.1 GCA_005881995.1 Chloroflexota bacterium
TGGCAAAGAGCAACAGCTCTTCGGGCGCCTCTCGGTCTTTGTGGGCGGCTGCACGTTGGAAGCGGTGGAGGGTCTCTACACGGCTCTGGGTGATCCGCCAGCAGACGTGCTGGACGGGGTGAGCTCACTCATCGATAAGAGCTTGCTGCGACAAACGGAGCAGGAGGGGCAGGAGCCTCGCCTGCTGATGCTCGAGACCATCCGCGAGTATGGGCTGGAGGTACTGGCCGCCGGTGGGGAGATGGAGAGCACTCGGCGAGCCCATGCTCACTACTATCTGTCACTGGCAGAGGATGCGGAGATTGAGATTGGGGGCCCAAAGCAGGCTGCCTGGTTGGGGCGTCTAGAGCGGGAGCATGATAATTTGCGAGCGGCGCTCTCGTGGTCGTTAGAGCAAGCTGGGAATGAGGCTATGGAGGGCGAGCACAACATAGAGCTGGCTTTGCGGTTGGGGGGAGCGCTGCGAAGTTTCTGGGTAGTCCATGGGCACATTAGTGAGGGGCGGAATTTCCTGGAGCGTGCATTGGCTGTAGCAGTACCCCTTGCGAGTACTCGGATCAAGGCATCTGTACACGCGAAGGCACTCATCGTGGCTGCGAACCTGGCCTTCATCCAGAGCGACTATGAGCGTGCAGAGCCTATGTTTAAGGCGAGCCTGGCACTGTACCGGGAACTCGAAGACCAACCAGGCATTGCATTTGCACTCTCTATGTTGGGGAGCCTGGCCTGGACGCAGGGCAATATGACTGCAGCACGCACCATGACGGAGGAAGCTCTAGCTATCTCCAGGCAGGTGGACGATATGGAGCGCACTGCCGCCTCACTCTTTATTCTAGGGCTGCTCTCTAGCAGCCAGGGTGAGTACGCCAGGGCGTGTGCCCTATTCGAGGAGAGCGTGGCGACATACCGGGCAACGGGGAACAAGCGGGGCATCGCTCACTCACTCTCCCAATTGGCACAGGTCCTCTTTGTTTCCCAGGCGGATCAGGCGAGGGTGAGTCCACTGCTAGAGGAATGCCTCGCGCTTTCGCAGGAAGTAGGCTTCAAGGAGGGAATTGCGGCGTACCATTGCATCTCGGGGCAGCTAGCTCTCGCTCGTAGAGACCTGGTCGCGGCACGCTCGCTCGCTGAGAAGAGCGTGGCACTTTACAGAGAACTCGGACACCGGCATGGTACGGCCAACTCGCTGGCCCTTCTAGGAGGAGTGCTCGCGGCGAAAGGCGACTATGCAGCAGCGCAAACGCACTTCGAGCAAAGCCTGGAGATTTCGTGCGAGTTGAACGAAAAATGGGTGGCGGCGGTGTACCTGGTGGTGTTGGGGGAAGTCATCGCTGCACAGCAAAAGCTCGCGTGGGCGGCCCAACTCTGGGGGGCAGCGGAAACGTTGCGCGACGCTTTTAGCATACCCATTCCTCTCGTCCAGCGCGCTGACTACGAACGCTCGGTCTCGGATGCGCGTGTCCACCTGGGAGAGCGAGCGTTCGCTGCCGCCTGGGCCCAGGGACGCTCGATGACGCCAGAGCAGGCACTCGCGGCCAGGGGACAAAAACCGACTCCATCGTCGGCCGCAACCGCCGCCCCACCAACCTACCCCGCTGGACTGACGGCACGCGAGGTAGAGGTGCTGCGCCTGCTGGCAGGTGGTCTGACTGACCTCCAGATCGCTGAAAAGCTGGTGCTCAGCCCTCGCACCGTTCATGCCCACACTAGCTCCATCTATAGCAAGCTGGGCGTGAACTCACGCAGTGCGGCTACCCGCTATGCCATCGAGCATCAGCTCGCCTGAACTCCTGCTTGCTTTGCTACACACGTCCAACTTTGGTTTCATTTCCCCAGCATCAAGCCCCATAACTACTCTCCCTCCAGATATGTGGTTCTCACAAAGGACACTAGGTAATTCTGTCTAGAGCTTCCCAAATCCATATGGTGAAGGAATTACACGTTTCTGTCGATGTACTCCTGTCGCCAATGGAGTATATCTTCAGTGGAGGAGTGAGGCCATGATTAAGAGTGATACACCAATGAATATGCGCGCAGCACCGCAACGGGTCAAGCCGGATGGCCAGGAATTTCTGGCCTTGTATCAGGAGCATCTTGCAAGTATTTACCGCTTCGTCTACAGCAGGGTGGGGAGCCGGGAAGAGGCTGAGGACCTGACATCACAGGTTTTTATGAAGGCAATTCGCTATCTCGATTATGAGCATAACGCAAAAAACATGCGTAACTGGCTCTTTCAGGTTGCGCATACAACGATCGCTGATTACTGGCGAGCCTTTTATCGCGCGCCTACGAGTTCACTGGAAGTGCTCTTAGAGGAAGGCTGGGAAGGCCCCACTGAAGATGTCAAGAAGAGCAGTGCCACAGAGCGAGTACAAAGCATCCTCCAGGATATACCAGGGCGTTTTCGGGAAGTATTAACCTGTCGTTTTCTGCTCGATCTTTCCATCCGTGAAACTGCTGAAAGAATGGGAGTGTCGATAGCCAATGTGAAAACCCTGCAATATCGCGCACTTAAACATGCTGCACGTCTCAATGCAAGGTAAAAGCTCCAGTTCCGCCTTAGAGCAGTCGATAACTTGCAGAGAAACTGTATTGTTCACTTGATAGCTGTGGTAGTATTATCCAGTAGTATTTCGCCTGACAACGAAGTGACGGAGAGTACGCCATGACCCATGATGACCAGGCAACGCCTGCGGAAATTATTCAAACCGTTTTATTAGTCGAGGATGACGAGGACGTAGGCGCGTTTATTGCTCAAGTATTGAAAGAGGAAAGACCGTACGTTGTCCTCCATATGACTGATGGAGCGCACGCCTTAGAAGCGGTCGGTTCCATAAAACCGAACTTGTTTATCCTTGACTATCGCCTTCCTGGTTTCGACGGCCTGGAACTCTATGATCGACTGCACGCCATCTCTGGATTAGAAATGGTTCCTGCGCTCATTATGAGCGCTACTTACCCTTCTCAGAAGGAAATTCAAAAACGCCACATCTCATTCCTCGCCAAGCCATTTGAAATCTCTGATCTCTTAGCAATTGTAGATGAACTGCTTGCAAAATAGGAAGCCGGAGACCGCTGTCTGCCAAGTGCCTGAAAACTTGTGCAAACTGGGAACCTTTTGCTGGCTTTTTGCCGTAGTACATCTACAGATACGCAAGAGAGGAACCCAATTGTGGAGATCAGTGAGAATGAACTGATCAAACGCGCAGCATGTGGAGATCAGGAGGCGTTTCGCATCCTCTGGGAAGCACATCACGCTGTTGCTATGGCGGCAGCGCTGCGCCTCTGTCATCAAGCCTCCCTCGCTGAGGACATCACGCAGGGAGCTTTCTTGCTGGCCTGGCGCGGATTACCACGTTTTCAGGTGGGCAGCCCATTTCGACCCTGGCTGATGCGTATCCTCTACCGGCACGCCCTCGACGTGATGGAGCGCTCTCGTGTGTACCGGCATCCCATTTCCCTGGAAGATGTTCAGAAATTAGAGCAATATGCTGGCGGAGAGCTAGGCGGTCATAGCGATTTGCAGGAAGAGGTTGCCCGGCGTGATGAAGTACGTCTGGCATTAGCATCGCTCAATGCCGATCAGCGGCGAGTCATTGCGCTGCGCTATGGCGCCGACCTGACTGAAGTTGATATCGCACAGGTGTTGGGATGGCCTGTCGGCACCGTGAAATCACGCCTGAATCGGGCGCGCGAACGCCTCCGTACGCTACTGCTTGATGAAAGGGGTTAAGTCTCTATGTACGAGCGGGAACCTGCTGAAAAAGCACAGAGAGACCTGGACAGTCGGCTCGAGGCATATTATGGCCCTGAACTACGCGAGCAGCCCTTGCCAGAATCTGCATGGCTGCATCTCCGCTCCTCTCTTCATTCACCACGCGCATCAAGGCGTCTACGCCTGCAGCCAGCACGATGGCAAATACGCAGGCTCATGCGAAGAGCGAGGATGCGCCGCTCCTCACAGAGAACGCCTGCACACGTCCAGCAAGCCTTTACGCGTGTCCTTCACGAGTCCCGCATGCCACCGCAATCGTGCAGATTGCAGTGCACAGTCACCTCAAATATAAACGCTCCCAGAGTACGTATTGCCCTTCTTAGAAGAAGAAAAATTCGGCTTGTTCTCCCTTCAAATCTAACCTGGTCGATAGATGCTGCCGCGCTTGACGTACTTTTAGCAACGGCCCTCGCACGCTATTACTATCTGCGCAAGCCTGTCGCTATCCTTACCAGGTTTCTCCTCGTGGTTGCATTGCTTGGATGTGTAGGAGCCTTTCTGTACTTTCCTCGTACTGCGACCAACCTGGTTATTCTTATAGCCATAACAACAGGGCTGTGTGTAGCGTTTGTGGGAGTATCGCATCTACGAGGATATTCTCAGGCATTTCGCGCGGATACGTTGATGGTGCGCTGGCTGGGGCGAACTCGTGTGTGCCAGGGATTGCATTCATTGGCGGATCGTGAGCGTTCACAGCGGCGGTGGAGGTGGAGAGAGCCTTCGCTGGCAGAACGTATCGAGCGCGTATGCGGATCGCGGGTGGCTATTGAAGACGAACGCCTCACGTTAGTGAGATAAGCCCGCGTCGACTGAGCCATTTTTTAGAGAAAGTGCAGGTGAACAATGGCAATTAAATACGTTCCAGAGGTCGAGCAGCCCGATGCCCCACCATTGAAGACCAGTCCTCGTCGTTCGGGCGGCGGGTGGTTTCGGCGTTTACAGCGGCGTGTGAAGCTTGCGTTGGCAGGGAACGATGACGAATTGAGGGTTGAGAATAAGACCGCTATTTCCTGGCGCGTCTATCACAATTATCATCAACTCGGCATCATCGACGCCCACCAGCAGCGCGTCTTTCGAATGGATAAACATGGTTCGCTCAGTGTACGCCCCTGTGCCGATGGAGACGATGTTGAGTATCTTGTACTCGATCTCTCGTTACGTATCCATCGCGTACACATCTATCGAAGGCGCGTGAGCCAGGATATTGATATTTACGATATGCGAGTCGCTTGATGTCGTCGTCTTCTTCCGCTGAGCCAAACGATTGGCATGAGAAAGGAATAGTATCATGTTCGGTAAGCAAAAAGTGCGCAGATCGTACATTTGCTCTTTTTGTGCAAAGAACCAGGATGAGGTACAGCGGCTTATCGGTGGACCTGGTGGAGTTTTCGTTTGTAACGAGTGTATTGCCCGTTTCAGCAATGGAAGCGCTGAAGAACAATCAACTGTAGCGGCAGCAAGCATCAAATCAAAAACCAACTCCTCCCGCTGCTCATTCTGCGGCAAACAGGAAAAGCAGGTACAGCGCCTCGTAGAGGGCAACAATGGCGTCAATATTTGCGATGAGTGCATCGACTTGTGTCTTGAAATCTTTCACGAGGAGACCTTGCACCATTCATAATTAGCGGAGCCTCAACACTGCTGGAAGAGATTATTCTATCCACAACAGTACTTTCTCCTTATACTCCCCGTTTTGCCAGAATTAAGGGCCACACTCCTGTTTATTTTCTTGAGCAATATAGTTCAGTCATCAAGTTAACGACGCGGTTAAGATCGCGAACTGGTGGATAGCAATATCTGGCTGTATTTCGTGCTTTGTTCGTGATCTGTGCCTGAACTGAGCTATACTTTACGGTGGTACCATCAAGTATTTAGCGTTCTGATAGTGAGGTTTTGTATGTTTTCGACTCTAATCACAGCCCTGCTGGCCTGTGTAATGCTGTCGATTATTGTCAGTCTGATCTTCGGCGTGATGCGCGCGCGTAAACGCCGGGTGAAGGTAGCAGGCGCGCAGACGCAGCCAAACAATCTCCGCATCACTGCCATATTGCCAATGCTGGATATCGCGGAACAACCCCACAAATTAAGATTCCCCTCTTCCTGGTATAGGCACCGCCGCACGTTTCTTTCCAGCGCATTCCTGGCTATGGTAGTATTCACCCTGTTTGTGCAGAGTGGCCTGGCCGATGGGGCGTTCCAGCGCATCTCGCAGGGCATCAAGTCTTTCAATTTATCCCAGCACAACGCGGGCTTCGATATCAACACTGCCCTCCATCCTATGCCCTTTTCAGCCAGCGCCAATCTCGTGCGAGTAGATTCCGCCGATCGGGGTCAGTACTACACCGATTACCAGTGGCAGGTGTGGTCCTACTCTTCCTGTTCGGGCATTTCGATGGAGATGGTCATCAATGCCTATGGGCACCACTACATCGCCGCCGATTTCTTGCAAACGGAACTCAATCTAGGCGTGTGGGGTATCTACAGCGGCCTGGTCGGGGGTGAGAAAAGTATTGCAGAGACCGCCGCTTACTACGGCTTTAAGGCATTGCCCAATCCTCCGCGAACGCTCTCGGCTTTGATCTATACCGCCAATAAAGGTTTCCCGGTGATTATAGGCATACCTGGCCATATTATGGTCGTGCGCGGCGGTGACGATACCTACGTCTATACTGCCGATTCCTCTCCGGCGAACCGCACCGCCCTGACGCACGCCCAATTTATGGGGATTTGGAATACCAATTTTAGCGTGGTGCTGGTTCCTCGCTAGCCCCGAGTGCTGATTGCTAGTAGACCAGCACCGTCGTATTCAGCGATACAAATCCATACAGCCAGGCCGCGTTATCTTTGGACATGTTGACGCACCCATGCGACCCCTGGGCAGAGAACGGATCACCGCTCGAATCGGCATGAGGGAAGTTGGTAGTAGGACCATAATCGCTGCGCCACCAGCTATCGTGCAGGAAGTACCCATTGCTGTGATACTGCATGGCATAATTGATCGGGGTATCGGGATACCAGTCAGGTGACGATTGCGGTACGCCCGCCTTAAAAACGGTGG
>VBHV01000502.1 GCA_005881995.1 Chloroflexota bacterium
GGCTCGCGCGACTGGGAAGCGATACGAGGCGCGCTTCCCAGGTCAATCCAAACGATTGGCTTTACAAGCTCGAGTGGCAACCACAAGCCCTACCGCAGATAGAGGAGACCTTGATCGGTAATGAGCCGAGTCGCCCAGGTAGCTGGCTGATCTTTGCCGACAGCGGAGGTGTTGGTCAGGCCCTGACAGAGCGTCTTCAGGCCCGCGGGGAAACTTGTTTTCTGATCTTCCCAAAGGGGGCGTTGAAAACTTCAGAAGCAGTATGTGAACAATTCTGGATAGACCCGACCAGTCCTACAGATCTACCACGGCTATTGCAGGAGACCCTGAGTGCGAACAACCCACCCTGTCGCGGCATACTCCACTTATGGAGCCTCGAGGCCGTGAGGGACACCCAGGATAGCACACTGGCTTCCTTAGAGGAAGCACAGATATTGGGCAGCAGCAATGTCCTGCTCCTGGTGCAGGCGCTGGCAAAGGCAGATCTGCCGCATCCGCCGCGTCTCTGGCTGGTAACTGGTGGCGCGCAGGCAGTGGGAGAGGAACCGGTATCGGTTGCTCAGGCGCCATTGTGGGGACTTGGAAGAGTTATTGCCCTCGAACACCCGGAGCTTCGGTGTACGCGCATCGACCTTGAACCGAGTGGTGAAATGGCTGAGGTCCAATCGCTCTTTAAAGAACTCTGGCTCGAGGATAACGAGGATCAGATCGCTTTCCGCCGCGCCATGCGCTATGTACCCAGACTGGTACGCGCCGCACCTGTGCCGGGCGATGCTTCGGTCTGGAAACCTGGCGAGGGCGCGCTCAGCATTCCTGCGACGCCATCGTTTCACCTGGATATTGCGAAGCCGGGCCAGTTGGATGCGTTGAGGTTACAGCCTACTCCACGCAGCGAGCCAGGACCAGGGCAGGTCGAAATCGAGGTGTACGCGGCTGGACTCAACTATAGGGACGTTCTGAACGCTATGGGGGTGTATCCAGGCGAACCGATACCATTGGGGGCCGAGTGCAGTGGAAGAATTGCCAGGGTCGGAGAGGGCGTCGAGGGATTTCAGGTGGGTGACGAAGTTCTGGCTATTGCTCCATCCAGTTTCGCCAGGTTCGCAACGACCTACGCGTCTCTAGTGGTACCAATGCCGAGAAACCTCAGCTTCGAGGAGGCGGCGACGATTCCTGTCACTTTCCTGACGGCCCATTACACCTTGAACCACCTGGCAAGAATGGGTGAGGGTGAGCGCGTTTTGATACACGCGGCGGCAGGAGGCGTGGGCCTTTCGGCGGTACAACTTGCCCAACGGGCGGGGGCCGAGATCTTCGCCACGGCAGGCAGTCCCGAGAAACGGGCGTTCTTGCAGTACATCGGCGTGAAGCACGTAATGGATTCCCGCTCTCTGGCCTTTGCCGACGAAGTAATACAGCGTACCGGAGGTAGGGGTGTGGATATCGTCCTGAACTCATTGCCGGGAGAATCTATTCCAAAGAGCCTCTCGACTCTCGCGCCCTACGGCCGCTTCCTGGAAATCGGCAAAATGGATATCTACATGAACAGGCCTTTAGACCTGTACCCTTTCTCCAACAATTTATCCTACTTTGCCATCGACCTGGATCGACTATGCAGGGAGCGCCCCACCCTGATCCATTCCCTCTTCCTCGAATTGATGGAATCCTTCAGGGATGGTACATTCAGACCACTTCCGCGCAACATCTTCCCCATACAGGATGCAGTAGGCGCCTTTCGCTACTTAACCCAAAGAAAGAACATCGGTAAAGTTGTAGTTTCCCTGCAAGGCGCGAGGCCCCTGAACACGGTCGAGGCACCGGTCACGCTCCGTTCAGACGGAACGTACCTCATCACAGGCGGTCTTGGTGGCCTGGGTCTGCTTGTTGCTCAGTGGATGGTCCAGCAGGGCGCACGACACCTGGTGCTGCTGGGACGAGGGGATGCCACCAGCCTAACACGCGAAGCAATTTCGGCGCTGGAG
>VBHV01000503.1 GCA_005881995.1 Chloroflexota bacterium
CCCCGGTCACGTTCGTCATACTTTTCAGCCAATCCAGTTGGTCAATGAGGCGGATCCCGCTGGAGAGCTTGAGCAGATGCTGCGCTTCATCCAGCAGCACGGCCCGCACTCCCCGCCGCGCAATCGCGTCCTCCAGGGCATGACGCAGCTCCGGTGCGTCATTGAACAGGGCAGCCTTTCCTCTGACACCTCCCCCGCGTCCTTTTTTCTGTTCCCAGGTCGTCTCAGCATCGATATCGACGATGGTGCGCCGTTCGTAAGTGTATTCCCCAAGCTGCTTGAGCGCGGTGCGATAATAATCGGCCCGATTGAAAGCTGGCCTGTTTCGCTCTTCCACTGCCTGACCAGAAAGGCCAGTGCCTTCCTTTACGGGTGGCCCTCATTCGTGATCTGCGCCGTCACGTTCCGAGTCCAAAGCCTGACGAGGAGACGGAGGAGGAGGCGCGCAACCCTGCCTGGTGGCAAGCGGGTTGGAAAGCGGAGCCAACGCCTGCCACCCCGACCACCGCCAAGCTGATTCCCATTGTCACCACAGCCGACACCATCGATGCGGTGGAGCTCGCCCAGACCTACACGCGGCGCTGGCCGGTGCAAGAAAATATCATTCGCGACTTTCTTGTGCCGCTTGGCCTGGATACCAATCACGGCTATGGCAAGATGCCCATTGTGAATTCCGAGGTTGCCAAGAAGCGGGCTGCGTTAGAGAAGCGCTTGAGCAATGTCCAGCGCTGGACCGCTTCTACACAAGTCCGTTGCCACAAAGCCTCAGTACTGTATGATCGCCTCTGTAAGCAAACCAAGTCGTATGGAGACGAACTGTATCGCAAGCTCAATGCCCATCAGGACGCTCTCGCTACGCAAGGGGTGAATTACTACGAGCGGCGGGCACAGATCAAAGAGCAGAAAGCAGTCATTGATGCGGAACTGGTACAGCGCTGGCAGCGCGTCTGGCGAGCTTACAGCAAAAGCAGTAAGGAAAGTGAGAAGCAGGAGCGCTATGCGCACGAACAATGTGATCTGTTGCGAGCTTTGGAGGATTTGGCAGTCACCGAACGGGCCATGTACGAACTGGACAATCGCAAAGATCAAGTCATGACCGTCTGCAAGCTCGCTCTGGCCAATGTGGTGATGTGGACCCGCGATCACTATTTTCCCATCACCTATGCCCATGCCACCTGGGCACGGCTGGCCCCTTTCTTCCATCTGAGAGGAGTGGTCGTCTCAACGCGGCACACGGTGTTGGTCGCACTGCGCCCTTTCAACGACCGGCAGTACAACCGGGACCTGATCGCCCTGTGTCAACGCGTCAACGAGCGGCAAGTACGCTTGCCCGACGGGCGCCTTCTGGTATTCTCAGTGAAGGAAGCTTGCCGTCCCATTCTACATGAGCAGAAAAAACTTCTTGCCTAACACCCTATGGTAGGGTATACTAACCTGGTAGCAGGTAGCTGCAAGAGGATGCCTTTATAGCCCTCTCTCACTGAGAAGACAAAAGGAGCAAGCACCATGACCACAGAACCCCCAATGGTGATCGAAGACCGCGAAGAGCTCATCTTCATCCTCTCCGAAGCAGCAGCATTGGAGCATATGATTATGTGCGAATACCTGTTCGCGGCTTTCAGCCTGAAGCGTGACGTGAGCGAGGGCGTGACAGCGGCTCAGCTCGGGGCAATCACACGGTGGGAGCGTATTGTTTCTTTCGTTGCTACCCAGGAGATGCTGCATCTGGCCCTGGTGAGCAACCTGTTGACCGCCCTTGGGTCCCATCCATACTTGAGCCATCCCAATTTTCCCCAACGCTCGAAGTACTATCCGCCAGGGGTCCAACTGGCCTTGCTGCCCTTTGGCGAACATGCCTTGCAGCATTTTCTCTACCTGGAGCGGCCCGAAGGCATGGATCTGGAGGATGCCCCAGAATTTGCGGTGCTGGCCATTCCCAAACCCAGTCTCACCCTCGACGATGACCAGATTGTTCCTCAGACCCAAGATTTTGCCACGATCGGGCATCTCTATCGTGGCATTGAGCAGGGGTTGCGTCACCTAGTTGAGAAGTATGGCGAACGTGGCGTCTTCATCGGCCCTCCTCGTGCGCAAGCCACCCAGGAGTACTTCGGTTGGCCCGAACTGATCGCGGTCACCGATCTGGCTTCGGCCTGCCAGGCCATCGAGACGATTATCGAAGAGGGGGAGGGAGCACGCGGTGACTGGCGGGCGGCGCACTTCGGCAGATTCCTGCAGATCATGCAAGAATACCGCGACTTGCAACAGCAGGATCCAGGGTTTGAGCCAGCGCGACCCGCGGTTGCGGCGTACGTGCGGCAGCCAGGCGATACGAG
>VBHV01000504.1 GCA_005881995.1 Chloroflexota bacterium
TGATTGTTCTCGTCACACGTGGTCGGCTTGGCTACCAGCCAGGTCAAGAGTAGTCCTGCAGGCAGGAGGAAGTTGAGGCGCACCCTGCCCCCTAGACGCTTCCCCTGTCACGTACCTGGAGTGGCATCGCACGAGCACAGGGCAAGGGGTGCTCCACGACCAGCTGCACACCTTGCTCATGCAAGCTCGACTGAGCTTAATGAGCGCATGGATTTGTACGATCATGACGTCTTTTCAAACAGATGAATAACCTGTCAATGGCGTGAACAAGGGAAGGTGAAAAGCCAGCTTGTATACGTTGCCATTCCAGTCTAGAAATGCGATTGCCCTACAAAGCTGTCCTTCGGCTTGACAACAGCTGAGATACACCGTACACTTGCTTGCAGAAAGAGCGCTGCCTGATTCTCTCAAGAAAGTAGAGGCATACGGTTTGTTACCCTCAGACATCCACGGTCGTTGTTTCACCCCGCTAACACCCATGCCCGCATTGCCCTTGCGGGACTATTCGTACAAGGAGGTTGTGTATGCAAAAGAGAGAAGGAACACTACGCCGCGAACTCTCTTTCATTGAAGCCATTGCCCTCTCTATCGGCATTATGGCTCCAACTGCCGCCATGGCCCTCAACGGCTCACTCGCTGCTGGCATTACCGGCAGTGCCGTCCCGCTAGCTTTCCTGCTGGCCGCCATCGCCGTTGCCCTGGCGAGCTTCTCCTTTATCCAGTTTAGCCGGTATTTCGCCCACAGTGGCTCTGTCTACGGCTTTAATGGCGTTGCGCTGGGACCTCGCGCTGGCTTCTTTTCCGGGTGGGCTTTGCTGGGGACCTACCTGGCCTTTACCGGCGCCTCGACAGCCGAAATCGGCAATTTCGCGCAAGCGTTTTTTGCGAGCGTGAATGTCAACATCGACTGGCTGCCGTTGGCGCTGGTGGCTGGCGTGCTTATTTGGGGCTTCGCCTATAGCGCGATTGCGTTATCGACACGCCTCACCCTGGTCATGGAGGGCGTTTCCGTCCTGCTCATCCTCATTGTGACGGTCGTGATCCTCTCCAAAGTGGGGGCAGCAGGTCAACTGACTGCGCAGCCTTTTAATCCGGGCAATCAGCCGCTCAGCAGCGTGGGCCTGGCCGCCGTTTTTGGCTTCCTCTCCTTCGCGGGCTTCGAGGGCGCGGCCACTCTCGGTGAGGAGACACGCAATCCACGCCGCAACATTCCCCTGGCAATCCTTGCCGCCGTGATTGGCACAGGCATTTTCTATGTCGCCGTCACCTACGCGCAGACGGTGGGCTTTGGCACCAGCGCTGCGGGGGTGCAGGCCTTTGCCAGCTCAACCGCTCCTCTGGGCGATCTAGGCCAGCGCTATGTTGGCAGCGTGATGGGTACCCTGATTGACCTGGGGGCGACCATCAGCGCCTTTGCAAGCGCGTTGGGAACAGCCAACGCCGGTTCACGCATCCTGTTCTCGATGGGACGAGACGGCTTCATCAATGACCGCCTCGGTGGCGCAAGTCGGCGCACCGGTTCACCCGCCCTCTCCGTGGCAGTGGTGATGATTCTCACCTTCATCGTCGTACTCGGCTGGAGCAGGGCCCCCGGCATCAATGGAGCATCCTTATTTGGCTACCTCGGCACGATTGGTGTCTTCCTGATCCTGATCGCCTATATCCTGACCAATATCGGCGCGATACGCTTCTTCGTCGCGCGGGGGCTCTGGACATGGCAGTGGATAATTCCGGTGTTAGCCATCCTCGTACTTGGGTACACGCTGTACAGCAATATTTTCCCGATTCCGGCGGCGCCCTACAACGTCTTTCCCTATGTGGCGCTGGCCTGGCTGGTGGTGGGCCTGCTCATCGTGTTCATGAGCCCGGCACTGGTCAGACGCATTGGCCTGCACCTCGAGGAGAATGAGGGGCTGCATGTCGAGGAGCATGCTGGCCCGGTGCCGTAGCTAGCTGTGTTCACAAGAAAGGGACCACGGGCATCCAAGCAGTGAACTCGCACCAACCCACGCCATTGAGAGAGAAGAA
>VBHV01000505.1 GCA_005881995.1 Chloroflexota bacterium
CAATGCCAGCAGACCATGCAGCACGAGCGCGATGAGCAGTATCGTCGTGAGCATGGAAGCGACCGAGCTTCCTCCATCGAGCGCCCAGGCGAGCAGGCCCAGCGGCGCTGAACCGGCCAGGACCGCCTGGGCTACCAGCACCGGCAGCAGCAGGGGACTCTGCCAGAAGTCCCGTCCCTCGGCCTGCCCGAACAGGAAGGCGGTATAGCCCGCCGCGCCTATGCCGAAGAGAGCGGCGGGGACGAGCAACCAGTACAAACCGGCAGTGAACCCCAGCAGTGCAAAGAGAAACCAGGTCGCCTCGATCAGTCCGAAGATGCCCAGAATGTAGGCTCCCCAGACAAGCCACGAGGTAAGGTTGGACTTCAGCACGAGATACAGCGCGCGGTCAGGCCGCTTGAGGTCGGCGATGAGCAGAGCCAGGGTTATGGCGACGAAGATGCCGCCGATCACCGGCGCACCTATGCCCAACAGCGCCTTCAAGGTGGAACCGAGCGCACTGCCCCAGCCGTTCAAAGCGAGGAGCAGCGCCGCGACGATCATCACGCCCGCTCCAATCGATTTCGTTCCGAGGTAGGTGGAGACTTTCCAGCCCCATGGGGCGCGATTCTTCGGGGTGTCATAGACCACGCGCGCCCCGCTGTGACTGCTTGCCGCTGGCGATGGAATGTACCCGTTGGAGGCGCGAGGACGTGCCGGCAGGTCGCTATTATGAGATGGACGCAGCGATTTCCCCATGTCGATCGATCTCTCGTCTTCGTGCTGCGGCTTGAGCAATGTACTCCACATCGTCATGTGGGGTAGTTCTTCAGCGGCGGCCTCTGGATTGATGGCGGCTTCGTCCGCACCAAGGTAGTACACATTCGGGCCGGTGCCCTGCTCAGGCTTGCGCACGCGCACGGGTTCGCGCGCGATAATCCTGGCGATCTCGCTTAAAGGGTTGTGCATATCGCCCGCGATGATGGCTCGCTCCGGGCAGACGACCACGCAGGCAGGTTCCAGGCCAAGCTCGGTGCGGTGCGCGCAGTAGTTGCACTTGGCAGCCGTATGCGTGTTGGGGTCGATATAGAGCGCATCATAGGGGCAGGCCTGCATGCAGGATTTGCAGCCGATACAGCGACTGGAATCGAAATCGACGATGCCGTCCTGGCGTTTGTAGAGCGCGTGCGTCGGGCAAATAGTGACGCATGGCGCGTCATCACAGTGATTGCAGCGGTTCACCAGGAAATAGCGGCGGGAATTGGGGAACTCGCCCCGCTCGATGTACTTGACCCACGTTCTATACACCCCTATAGGGACATCGTGCTCGGCTTTGCAGGCAACGGTGCAGGCATGACAGCCGATACACTTGCGCTGATCGATGACGAAGCCATACTTCATAGGATGATTCCTCTCTTTCGCCAGCAAGCGTTATGCCAGTAGTCTTGTCCTAAGAATTCGGAAACGGATGTCTTACCAACAGTGTATGGAAGAAAGGCCGTTTTGTCCACTTTTATATTACATCTCGTTGATCACTCATTGGCCAGGCGTGGCAGTCATTCGAGAAGAGTGGAAGAAACTTTTAGCTCGGATAACGCGTGAAATCATCGATAGCCTGTTTCCATGGATTTCTCTGGAATTTGTACAATCGGAGAGCGAGCATGTATAAAAGGAGTCCTCTCGCATGAAAGTCATTGATGCCCATACCCACCTATCCGGTTCAGAGTCGGAAGAGAGTGCTGAGGGAATAGTGGCTTGCCTGGACGTATGTGAAGTGGAAAACGCTTTCGTTTTTGCTCCACTGCTCAACGTACATACTTGGGAGCTGACGGATAAGCATCTTGACGACATTCGCGCGCATAACAGCTATTCTGCTGATCTGTGCAGTCGCGCTCCAGAACGGCTTTACGGCTTCTGCGTCTTGAATCCTGTCCCCAGGCTGGCAGGCGGCTCGTTCAAACGGGCTGTCGAGCTGATGATCGAAGAGGTGCGGCGTTGCTATCACGAGCTTGGCCTGCGCGGCGTCAAGATGATCCCGACCCACTGGTACCCCAACGACCCCGAGATCATTCCACTCTATCAAGCGATCGCGCAGCTCGGTATGTACGTCGTGTTTCACGTGGGCATCTTCATGGATGGCCAGCAGGGGAGCTATTGCCGTCCCACTTATTTTGAAGTGATCCGCCAGGTGCCCGGATTGAGGGTGCAGCTTGCCCACCTGGGCTGGCCGTGGGTCGATGAGTGTATCGCGGTCCTGAACATGGAGCCCAACATACACGGCAGCGAGCCGAAACAATGGCAGCTGCGAGCCGACCTGTCGTTTGGCCCGCCTGACGACTGGCAACTGAGCAGTTGGCAGCGCGCAGTTGATAGCCTGTCACCTGAGATGCTCTGCTATGGATCAGACCTGTTCTGGCCGGTCACTCCGGATCAGTACCTCGAAGAGTATCTCCACCCGCAACGCGGGCTGTTTGAGGTGGCGCTGACCAACGGACATATCGCCAAAGAGGGCAGCTCAGGCCGCAAGAAACTGCGTGAGAAGATCGGGCCAGGCGGAGCATTGCAACGCCACGAGCGAGAACGGGCCATGGATATCAAGGGGGGAGGCGAGGCTAATGGAGATAGAAGAGGCGCACCTATTGTTTCGCCCCATGCGGCTGCTGCTCGTTGCCGACTCCCTCGACGTTGGCGGGGCGGAGCGGCACGTGGTAGAGCTGACTTCGGGGCTTGTACGACAAGGCCATAGCGTCACGCTCGCCTGCTCAGTACAGGGCGCACTCACACCGCTTGCCGAACAAGCAGGCGTTCAGGTTCAACCACTGCTCGGCCGCCTGGTCAAGCGCCGCCTGAGCCTCAGGTATGCCTGGCAGCTAGCAAGGCTCATACGTCGTGACCGCTTCGACCTTGTACATGCCCATCTATTTGCCAGCGCACTTGCCTCCGCGTACGCGACGCTAGGTACGGATACTCCCCTCGTCATTACCGAGCATAGTCAGGCCACCTGGCGATCTCGCTCTGCGTGCCGGTACAGCCAGTGGTCCTACTCCCAGGCGAAGCACATCATTGCCGTATCGAGGGAGATCAAATGGCGGCTGGTCGAACAGGACGGTATCCCGTATGATCGCGTCTCGGTGATCATGAACGCCGTCTCCCCCGCGCCAGATCGATCCAAGACCAGAGCGCCGGGCTTGCCAGACGTGCCACAAGAGAGTCCGCTTGTCGGTGTTGTCACGCGACTTCAACCCGAAAAGGGAGTGGTGTACTTCCTCGAGGCCGCCGCTTCCATTTTGCGGCATTTGCCGCAGGTACATTTCCTTATCATCGGCAATGGCCCTCTGCGCAGAACACTGCGGATGTATGTAGGGCAGCTTGGCATACAAGAGCACGTGCATTTTCTCGGTTTTCGCCTAGATGCGAGGGCTCTCGTTGGTTCCCTGGATGTCCTGGTCGTGCCTTCACTGAGCGAAGGCACGCCTCTTGTGACGCTCGAGGCAATGGCTGCCGGCGTTCCTGTGGTTGCCAGCGCGGTCGGAGGGATTCCTGAGCAGATCCGGCATTAGAGTGAAGGTCTTCTCGTCCCGCCGGGAAATGCGCTGGCGCTGAGCGAGGCGATACTCCGGCTGCTCCACCATCCTACATTGATGCAGCGTCTGGGTCAGGCCGGTCAGCAGCGCGCCGCTGCTCAATTTCGTCTGGAGACAATGGTGCAGCAGACCGAGGATATCTACCGAGCCACGCTGGGCTGGCCGACAAGCATCGCCATTGAAAGCGAAGCGCTTGACGGCCCTCTGACTGAAAAGGGGAGGTAGCAGATGAGTTCCAACAAGGAGATGCCGGCGACTATTCGGCAAGGGACACCTGAAGATGTTGAGCCAATTCTGAATCTGCTTACAGAGTATGAGCTTCCCCGAAGCTACTTCGAGCCTTTTTACCTGAACGATTCAAGTTACCGCCCAGAGCAATCCTGGGTCGTTGAGCAGCACGGACGGCTGCTCTCCCATCTACGCATCTATGATCGCTGGATTCGCGTTGGCCAGGCGAAGATGCATATCGCCGGCATAGGCAACGTGATCACCGCGCAGGACGCTCGTGGACAAGGCTACTCGGGGCAAATCATGCGCGCTATGCTGCCTGTACTCCAGCTGGAGGG
Organism: Chloroflexota bacterium; assembly: GCA_005881995.1. Next base: position 4,130 of record VBHV01000505.1, read on the forward strand.
GTATGCTTATTCGCTGTTGTGGACCCATATACCGCAGTTATATGCTCGCTACGGGTGGGCGCCCATTGAACAAGACCTGGTGCGCGCGGTGCTCCCAGTCGATGTTGAGAACTCGGCGAGGATCGCGCCATTGCAGGCGAGCGATTTGCCGGCGGTCATGCGCCTGTATGAAGCCGCAAATGCCGAGAGAACGGGGACAGCCATTCGCACGCCTGAGTATTGGCGAGAGCAATCGACGTGGCTACAGGAGACACCCGAGCATTTAATGGAGCAGGCAGTAGAGATCCTCGAATTAGCAGTCGAAGGAGGGAGTTTTGATATTGGGCGCGAACTGCTGGCGGCGATTTCGATGCAGCGGGGTGGACAATTGCAAGGCCAGTTCCCGCCCTCACTGAGAGCCGTTTTTCTCCCAGGTGAGGCTAATACCCTTCCTGAATCTGGTCTGATGGGAAGAGCCATCAATCTTGCCGAGCTGCTGCGCGTGCTAGAACCACTCTGGCGTGAACGTCTACGGGCAGCAAGCGGGTGTGAAGGCGCTTTGATTCTATCGACCAGCGCTGGCAGAGCAGAGGTACGCATACAAAACGAGGAGATTCAAGTGAGCGAGCTTCCTGCCGCCCAGACGCCCGAGGCAACGCCCTCATTGGATGAAGGCGCGTTTGCGCATCTCCTTTTCCACGGCTGTGACGAGCGCGCAGGCAGGATAGATGTAGTGGGTATACCATGCCTGCGGGTGCTCTTCCCCGAGCAAGACTTTGTCATCTGGTCGGCAGATGCGTTCTAGGAGGGACGAAATGCCGCTTTCGGTGATACAGGTCATCGGCAACTCTGTGATAGGCGGCGCCGAACGTCACCTGCTGGACCTGGTGCAAGGCCTTGGCAGGTCGGGCGCTGAGGTCGAAGTTATCTGCCCGCGCCCCGGCCCGCTGACACAACACCTTGCGAAACTGGGCGTGCCCGTGCAGTGCATCGAGATGGTCTATCCCTGGCCGGGCGATGAGTACGTACTCGATTCAAAAGCAGTGCAGGCCCTGGCAGTGGTGTTCGGGGAGAAGCGACCGGACGTGGTGCATAGTCACCTGTACCCTGCTCATCTGCATGCCAGTCTGGCAGCCCAGGAAGTTGGTATTCCGGCGATTGTGCATACTGCCCACACCATCATCGTCCGTCCGGGAGATGTCCTCCTCAGCCATACGACTGCTGCGCGTACTATCGCGGTCTCGCAGGCAGCTGCGCGCCAGCTCGAAGAGGCCGGGGTCCCGCCCGAACGCATCGAAGTGATTTATAATGGCGTTGGCCCAGAGCACTTTGAAGATGAATCAGAGGAGATAGAGCGTACACGGGCCGCCCTCAATCTCGGCCCTGGGCCAACGATTGGAACGGTTGCTCGTCTCTCGCGCGAGAAGGGGATAGATATCCTCTTACGAGCGATGCAACGCGTGGTGCCGAGCTTTCCGGGAGTAACGGTGCTCGTCACCGGCGATGGGCCTCAAGCGGCTGAATTACACCAACTCGCCGACGAGCTTGGATTGCATGAAACTGTGCGTTTCCTCAGCGCTCGCACTGATATACGCGTGCTCAACAGGCTCCTCGATGCCTTTGTCCTGCCCTCACGCGAGGAGGCCTGCCCGATGGCCCTCCTTGAGGCGATGGCCGCGGGAAGAGCGGCAGTAGCCACCCGGGTAGGTGGCACCCCGGAAGTGGTGACGGATCCAATCGAGGGATGGCTTGTCCCCCCGGATGATCCAGAGGCACTTGCTCAGGGCTTGCTTCTTCTGTTGGAGAATCCAACTCGACGAGCCGAGATGGGAACTGCTGCTCAACGAAAAGTGGCGCGCCAGTTTACACTTGACCGTATGGTGCACGAAACCCTATCCTTCTATCAACGCCTTCTTGGAGACGCGCCCAGACCACCTTAAGACTGGACTTTTCGGTGAATACCCCCGACTGGCCTATGCAAAACCCCCGCGTGATCATCGTCGGACGAGGAAAACGTATTCTTCCAATGAGTGAACCGCGTACATACAATTCATGGGTCTTCCTCCTTCGTGTCTGTTTGCTTGCTTTCAGCCAGACACCCTAGAACGGCTCGACGAGCCCACCTGGGTGAGCTTGCCAGTCCTGGCGCCACGACACACAGACGACTAGACGAACGGACTCGCTTTCTACCCCGTCTCGAGGGTGAAGTTCACCCTGGGCTCCGGCACCCCTTACCACCTACCTCGCCCCTTTTACCGGCAAGGCGAGTTGCGCGCACTATGGACGTTTCGTCACCCAGGCGGGCGATGATGCCCAGCAACGTGGAATGCATTTCGCACATGCCGAGGTGTTCTGGCTTGAGCAAGCGGGCTGACTATCACGGGTGTAACCCTTTTGCGTATGGATGTGTGGAGAGACCTGACCACTGAAGCACATCTGCGCGTTGCGCTCTTCCAACGCCCCGTGATGGTCGGCTTCAGCATGTTTGTAGCCACGTCTTGATGCAGGGAAACAACAGAGGAGTATTCAGCACATGAAGCACTCAAGGAACGCTCTCTTTTTTGCCGTGGGCCTTGCCCTGGCACTTTTCATCGTAGCGTGTGGCTCTTCCACCCCCAGCAGCGGTAGCAGCGGACGGTACGGCGCGGGCAGCAGTAGTGCATCCACGCCCAGCAGCGGACCTGCCATGACGATCAAGACCACCACGCTGACCGTTGGCGGCAAAGCGCTGACGGTGCTCACCAATGCGCAGGGAATGACGCTCTACTACCGCACCTCGGACACGCCTACCTCTGT